>JAPUJL010000482.1 GCA_027296185.1 SAR324 cluster bacterium
ATCGGTGCGGTGGCCCGGCCGCGAAAATCCCCGCGCCCTTCCGATTTCGGATGAATTTCGACCAACGATGTTATGTTAACTTAAAATACCATTGTTCGCCGCGCATAATTAATTTGTCCTTTCAATCGCTTAGAGACAATCGACCCCACTGAACCGGCGGAGAGAAGGAAGTTTTAATCCTATGAGCCAAGAAAGCATCGGATTGATTGGGGGCACGGGACCCCAGGGCCGGGGGCTGGCCATGCGGCTGGCGCAGGCCGGATTTCGGGTGTGGGTGGGCTCGCGGAGCCCGGAGCGGGCCAAGGAGACCGCCGCGTCCCTGAACACCCAGGCCGGGACCACCAACATCGAGGGGGCGGGCAATGCCGAAGTCGTGGCGGGTTCGAAATACGTGCTGCTGACCGTGCCCTTCGATTCGGCCGTGCAGACCGTGGAGGGGCTGAGTGGTCACTTTACCGCTGGCAAGGTGTTCGTGGACGTGACCGTGCCGCTGCGGTTCGAGAAGGGCGGGCCCACGATCGTGGAGTTGCCCGAGGGTTCGGCCAGCGCTCACCTGCGCCGGATCGTGCCCGAGGGCATTCCGTTCGTGGGAGCGTTCAAGACGCTTCCGGCGCACCTGCTGGAGCATGTGTACACGCCCCTGGAGTGCGACACGTTCGTGTTCGGTGACGATGAATCGGCCAAGGCAGAAGTGATGGAGATCGCCCGCCGCATTCCCACACTCCGGCCCGTGGACGTGGGCGATCTGGGCGCCGCGCCATTCGTCGAGGGTATGACGGCTCTGGTGATCCGCATCAACCGCACGCTGAAGAGCCGGGAGGGGCGGTACCGGATCGTCGGTGCGGGGTCGTGAGCGAGCGGGTCACGCTGCTTTCAGGCGGCGTCGGCGGGGCCAAACTGGCGCTGGGGTTGTACACGACCCTCGGGCCGGGGCGGCTGGCGGTCGTGGCCAACACGGGCGACGACATCGAGCTGTTCGGTCTCCACATCTCCCCCGACTGCGATATCCTCACCTACACCCTCGCCGGGCGCGTGAACGGCGAGACGGGCTGGGGCATCGCCGGAGATACCTTCCATGCGCTGGGTGCCGCGGCCGAGCTGGGCGGCAGCGGATGGTTCGCCTTGGGCGACCGGGACCTGGGGGTGCACCTCTACCGCACCGAGCGGTTGCGCGCGGGGGAGGGCCTGGCCGCCGTGACCCAGGCCATCGCCGATGGGATGGGGCTCTCCTGCACGATGTTGCCCATGTGCGAGGCGCCGGTGCCCACCCAAATCGGGACCGACGAGGGGGAGCTGCACCTGCAGGAGTATCTCGTGCGGCGGCGCTGCGAGCCGAGGGTGACGGCGGTGCGCTTCGACGGGATCGAGCGGGCCACACCGGCCCCCGGCGTCGCGGAAGCAATTGCGGAAAGCGGCCGGATCGTTATCGCGCCCAGCAATCCCTTGATCAGCATCGGGCCGATTCTGGCGGTGCCGGGCTTCCGCACGCTGCTGGAGCGCGCCGAGGGGCTCAGAATCGCCGTGAGCCCCATCGTCGGCGGCGAGGCGCTGAAGGGGCCGACGGCTCAGATGATGCGCCAGTTGGGCTACGAGGTCTCCCCAGTGGCGGTGGCGGAAATGTTTCGCGGGATCGTGGACGTGTTCGTCGTCGACGAGCGGGACGCAGCGGTGCAAGGCGCCATCGAAAGCCTGGGGATGCGGTGCATCGCCCTGCCCGCGGTGATGGACAGTTTGGCCTCCAAGCAACGGCTGGCGCGGGAATTGTGCGCCATCGAGAGGAAAAGCGGGAGGTAGGCGGAGTGAAGACGGCGGTGATGATTCCCGTCAAACGCTTTACCCAGGCCAAGAGCCGCCTGTCGACGTTGCTTTCCGCCGAGGAGCGTGCGCCGCTGGCGGCGATTCTGTTGGAGGGGGTGCTGGAGGCGGTGGGGGGGCTCCCCGGAACGCTGCACAAGGTCGTAGTGACCGATCATCCACCCGCAATCGGCCTCGCGGAACGGTTCGGATTCCGCGTCATGCGCGAGGACAAGCAACTCTCCGAGAGCCATTCGGTGGATCGGGCGTCCGCCGCCCTCGAAGCGGAGGGGATCGGCGCCGTCCTGCGCGTGCCCCTGGACCTGCCCTTGGTCAGCGGGGAGGAGCTGCGGGAGATTCTGGCGCGGGCCGAGGCGGGACTGCAGGCCGTTCTGGTACCGTCCCGGGACGGCACCGGCACCAACGCCGTTTACCGGTCGCCGCCGACGCTGTTTCCTTCGCGCTTCGGGCCGGACAGCCTGTCGCTGCACAAACGGAGCCTGGAAGCACTGGAGGTGCCCCATGCGGTGCTGCCCCTGCCCGCTTTGGGGCTCGACCTGGACGACGCGGGCGACGTGGAAGAGCTGCTGCGGCGGGGGCAGGATTGCCCGGCGCGGGACTATCTCATGGGGTTGGGCGTGGAGGGCCGGCTCGCCGCCATTCGCCGGGCCGGCGCTTAGCACCGGTGGGGCGAAGAGCCGCCGGGCTGGGTGCCCTTGGAAGGTGCCGGTCAGAATCGGTAGTGTACGCCGCAACCGCCGCGCGGGTAGCTCCACTGGACGGCTTCCCCATGGCAAAGCAGCAGGCAGGTGCCGCATTCGACGCAGCCCACGTAGTAGTAGTCTATCCCGCCCCGCTCGTTCTTGGTAAAACAGTGGGCAGGGCAGAACGTGAGGCACGGGTGGGCCTCGCATCCACGGCATTTCTCCCCATCCACCACGATATGGGCGGATTCGTCCACAACGAAATGGACCGTATCGAGACGCTCGGCGATGGATGCCATGGAGGCTCCAGGGGGCGGGGCCGGGAGGGCCCCAGTGTCCGACGCAGTATCCGGGATAGCCAGGGGCGGGGCACATGATGCCAACGGGCTTCGCCACTGTCAATGTCCCTGTCAATGCCACTGTCAATGCCACTGTCAATGCCACTGTCAATGCCACTGTCAATGCCACTGTCAATGCCACTGTCAATGCCACTGTCAATGC
>JAPUJL010000483.1 GCA_027296185.1 SAR324 cluster bacterium
AATTTCGTACAACAGTGCCGGGGCACGCTCGGACCTGCGCTATCCGCCGCGAGCCGAGCGGTCCGAAAAGCCGGGCGCAGCATTGAGCGCCGGGTAAGGATACCCGCGGCGGAGCGGTCAGGGGCCGGCTACATGCGAAGCCCGGCTCAGGCGGCTTCCCGAATTTCGAGCGACCCGAACCATGCGCATCCGGCTACGCTTCGATACCGCACCGCCGGCGCCCGTGTTGGCTCTGACCGCCCTCGTGATGCTGGGCGGGATGGGACTCGGATGGGGTACGGCCTGGGTGCAAGCCGAGGAGCAGGCGGAGGCGGAAGCGCTGGAGCCCTTCCCGCATTGGGACGAGATCGAGACGCTGGGGGAGGAAGACGAGATGGTCGAGATCGTCTTCGAGGACGGCTGGACTATTATCGGCGAGCGGGGCGAGGGCATCGGGGTATACGATGCGCCGCCCTATCAGGTGGCCATCCGCAAGTGGGAGGACGTCCCCAACTTCCCCTGCTCCGACTGCCACAATAAGCGCGACATCGACTACACCCGCCGCGTATTGGTCGAAGATCACCAGAAGCTGGTGGTCGACCATGCCAACAACCGTATGTGGTGCACCGATTGCCACGACGGCGAGGGCCTGGACTATCTGGTCTCCAAGAACGGACGGCCGATCGATATGGACTTGGGCTACCTGCAATGCGGCGGGTGTCACTTCCGGGAGTTCAAGGACTGGGAGTACGGTGCCCACGGCAAGCGCGTGGGCCTCTGGAAGGGAACGCGGGTGCTGTACACCTGCACCGAATGCCACAACGCGCACACTCCGCAAATCGCACTGGAGGAGGCCGTTCCTCCTCCGGGGGTGCGGAAAAACCTGGCCGGGTTCACCCAGCCGGCCGCCCCGCATCCGAGGATGTGGGAGTGGCTTACCCCAACCGTGGAATCGAACCGATGAACGAACAGACGAAACCGGGGCATTCGCCGCCAGCGCGCGGCCGTGGGGCGAAACGCTGGACGCGGCGCGGCCTGTTGAAGAAAGGCGGCATCGCCGGGTTGTTCGCGACGTTGTTCGGGGGTGGCCTCTCCCTGGCCGCCAAAGTGGTGGATGAGGTGGACGAGCACGCCCTCTCCGACGCCGTGGGGGATTTGTTCCAGGATCACTATCAGCAGATGACGCAGGAGGAGATCCAGGCGGCCCTGGGCCGTATCCAGCGCAAGACCGAGCGGCAACACGGGGTGAAGATCGAAGTGGGCAACGAGCAGGCCCAGCCGGGCGTGGTGTTCGGCTTCGCGCTGAACCTCTCCCGCTGCACCGGGGTGCGGGAGTGCGTGAAGGCGTGCGTGGTGGAGAACAACCTCAGCCGCTCCCCCCAGATCGAATACATCCGCGTGCTCGAGTTGGACCGGGGCACGCTGGACCTCAACCGCTCCGACCACTACTACGAGGGCGAGTCGGTGCCCAAGCCGGACAAGGTGTATCTGCCCATGCAGTGCGTCCAGTGCAACAATCCGCCTTGCGTGAAAGCCTGCCCGGTCAACGCCACCTGGCTGGAGCCGGACGGGATCGTGGTCACCGACTACGACTGGTGCATCGGCAGCCGCGCCTGCATGACGGCCTGTCCCTACTGGGCGCGCCGGTTCAATTGGGCGGAACCGGAACTGCCCAAGGAGGAGATCAACCGCCGCACCCACATCCTGGGCAACCGGCCGCGGGAGAAGGGCGTGGTGGAAAAGTGCACCAACTGCATCCAGCGCACCCGCAACGACCGGCAGCCCGCCTGTGTCGAAGCCTGCCCCACGGGCGCGCGGATCTTCGGAAACCTGCTGGACCCGGACAGCGAAATTCGCTACATCCTGGAAAACAAGCGGGTCTTCCGCTTGAAGGAGGAGGCCGGCTGCGATCCCAAGTTTTGGTATTTCTTCGACTGACACGGCCGGGAGCGGTGCCCGATTGACCCGGGGCTGGCGAGGCGGATTTCACCGGAGCCGAAAGCGCGGCGAGAAGCATCACCGGACGGGCACGGGAGCGGCGGCGGCGCTCACGGCGGACGCGACCGGTCCCTAACCGAACGGCAAGCCCATGAAGCCGATTCTTCAGTTCAGCCTCGTCTGCATCAAGCTGCTGCTGCACGGCGGCCGGCTCTACTGGGCCTGGGTGGGGCTCCTGCTCGCCACGATCGCGATGGGGATTTATTTCTATTCCGGCCAGGCCGCTTCCGGCATGGGGGTCACCCACCTCAGCGATCAGGTCAACTGGGGGCTGTACATCTCCAACTTCATGTTTTTGGGCGGCGTCGCGGCGGCGAGCGTGGTGTTGGTGATCGCCTCTTACCTTTACCGCCGCGAGGACGTGCGGAACGACGCCGTAATCGGCCTGGGGATCGCCCTGGCGGCGGTGCTGATGTGCCAGCTGTTCATCCTGGCGGATTTGGGCCGGCCCGACCGCATTTGGCACATGATCCCCTTTATCGGCGATTTCAACTTTCCGTACTCGATGCTCACGTGGGACGCCCTCGTGCTCAACAGCTATCTGCTGTTCATCCTCTGGCTGGCGGCCTCGACCCTATACGCCCGCTACCACGGACGCTCGGCTTCCACCAACCGCTATCAGTACGGGATGGGCGTCCTGGCCATCGTGTTGGTGCTGGCGATGGTGGTGGTCGAGTCGTTCCTGCTCTCCGGCCACGGGGCCCGGCCCCTGTGGAACACCGCCGTGCTGGCGCCGCGCTTTCTGGCCGCCGCCTTCGCCGCGGGGCCGGCGCTGTTCATCCTGGTGCTGCAGTTGGTGGAGCGCTTTACGGAGAAGCAGCTGCACCCGCCCGTGATCGATCTGTTGGGGTGGCTGTTGCGGCTTTCCGTGCGGGTCAACCTGTTGCTGATCGCCGTGGAACTGTTCACCGAATTTTACGGCGGCGGCGAGCATTCCGCTTCGGCGGTTTATCTCTATACCGGATCGTTGGGCCGCGGCCTGCTGACGCCGTGGATTTGGACGGCGCTGGCCTTCGGCATCGCCGCCGTGGCGATCCTATCGGTGCGCCGGCTGCGCGAGCGCCGCCGCCTGCTGAACCTGGCCTGCGTGCTGGTGGTGGTGGAGATTTGGATCGAGAAGGGCATGGGCCTGGTGATTCCAGGATTCATCCCCACCCCCCTGGGCGAAGTGTTCGAATACCTCCCCGCCCTTACTGAGATCCTGGTCTCCCTGGGCATCCTCGCCATCGGGCTGCTGGTCTTCACCTTCACCGCAAAGATCGCGATCCCCATCGAGCTGGGCCAGGTACGTGCCTCCCCTCCTACCCAGTAGCAGCCGCGGCAATAAGTATCCTTGAGGCGAGCCCGACCCTTTCCCTCGACTGCGCTCGGGACGGGCGAGACGGATTCCTCCGGAATCCACCCGCGGAATCGGGCTCGACTAGCCGCCCCTATTCGCCGAGAAACGGCGCGAGGGGGAGGCGCGGGACGATCTGCATCAGGGTGTAGGGTCGGGTCTTGGGCTCGGAGCCCGGACGGGTACCCTTGAGGCTGTAAACGTAGGCCACGACTTGGCGGATGCGG
>JAPUJL010000484.1 GCA_027296185.1 SAR324 cluster bacterium
GCTTCGGGTGCTCGTCCACGCGCGCGAAGGTCTCCTGCACGGACGCGTCCAGCTCCGCCGCCCGGGCTGTTTGCTGAGCACGATGGAGCCCTGCTGAATGTACTGGGGCGGGATAAATTTGAGCGCGGCCGCTTAGACGTCTTCCACAGGCGGCCGCCGCAAAAGTTTTTCTGATCGGGCAAAATGCGGCGGACGGCATCCGCGGCCCGCAATTCGTTGCGATTGTGGATCTACAGCATGAAATAGCCGTTGACCTCGCAGCCCTTTTCGTTGTCGATCGTGGTTTCGGCTCCGAATGGCGCTGTGTGACGGCCCCCAGCATCGTCCCGTGTCCCTTTTCAATCACCCGCGGCATCCGATCCGCGAAGCTCCTACGGTGTTTCGGTGAAAGTCGTTTCCTCGGAAAGCATCGTCCTTCGGCAGCGGGATTTCAAAGACCGCGACCGGCTGGTCACGTTCCTCACCCGCGACAAGGGCAAGCTTACCGGGATCGCAAAGGGGGTCAAGATACTCACGGGGCGCGGCGTCGGCTCTTACGAGCCCTTTACCCGCTGCGTGATATACTACGCCGAAAAGCCCTCCAGCGACCTGGTACACATCCGCAAGTGCGACATCGTGCCGCCGTATCTTTACCTTCACCCCGGTTACGATAAATTCCTGTACCTCACTTATTTTACGGAATTGATCGAAATGGGTCCCGTCGGAGCGGTGGAAGCCCCGGCCCTGTTCGATCTGCTGGCCCGGGTGCTCGCCCGCGCCGCCGAGGCGGAACCGGCCGATTTTCCGGCGTTGCGGCTGGAATTCGAGCTGGATTGGCTCCACTGCGCCGGCTTGGAGCCGGAATGGCGTCATTGCCTGGAATGTGGCGAGCCGATCTTCGCCGGGCGGAACGGAGCGCTCCATCCGCGGCGGCTGACGGCGCACCAGTTCGACGTGCCGCGGGGCGGGTTGCGCTGCCCCAATTGCCGCCGCTCGGGGGCGGGTTGTCACGATCTCCTCCCCGGCGCGCTCGCGGGGTTCGCCGCCTGGCGCTGGCCCGCGGGGGAGCTTCCCGCCGAGACCCCGCGTCTCGCCGGTGCCGTGCTGAGAGATTTGCAGGAAGCGGTTAGCGCCCACCTGCTGCACCATCTGGAGCGCCGCCCGCGGTCGCTCGCCCTACTGCCCGGCGGCGAGGGGGCGGAGCGGGTTGTTCCCGCCGTGCCCGCGGCACCGGCGGACTGACCCGTGGCGGCCCGAATGCGCGGCGCCCGGTTCCGCAAGGGGTTTCCGCTGCCGGAGCTCCTGGAGCGGCTCGAAACCGAGATGCGGGGGTGGCAGGTCCCCGCCCTGGAGATGGTGGCGGCGAAACAGGGCGACCCCTTCCGCGTTCTGATGGGAACCGTGCTGAGCCTTCGCACGCGGGACGAGACCACCCTGCCCGCCCTGGGCCGGCTGATGGCTCTGGCCGGCAATCCGGCGCGCCTGGTGGCCGCCAACGTCGCGGACCTTGCGAACGTAATCTACCCCGTGGCGTTTTACCGGGTAAAGGCGCGGAACCTGTCCGCCATCGGCGCGGCGCTTTTGGAGCGCCACGGCGGCCAGGTGCCGGACACCCTGGAGGCGCTGTTGGAGCTGCCCGGCGTGGGCCGCAAGACCGCCAACCACGTGCTCGGCCTCGGGTTCGGCGAGCCCGCCATCTGCGTGGATACCCATGTTCATCGTATCCTGAACCGGCTGGGCGCGCTGACGAGCCGGGACCCGGACCACACCGAGCAGGCGTTGCGCCGCCACCTGCCCCGGGATTACTGGTTGAAGGTAAACCGGGTGCTGGTGCCCTTCGGCCAGGCGTTGTGCGCGCCGATCAGCCCCCGCTGTTCCCAATGTCCGGTGACCGGGTATTGCCGGCGGGTGGGGGTCAAGCGCCACCGGTAGACGGTTAAGCGCAGAGACCGGGCGGGAATCGAGGGGGCAGCCCGAGCCGATATTTCGAGGGGCGAAACGACCCACTGCAAGGACGATCCATGTACATCGCGATGAACCGCTTTACCGTTCACGGGGGTAAGGGAGAGGAATTCGAGGCCCGCTGGCGGGACCGGGAGAGCTTCCTGGCCGACGTGCCGGGATTCATCAAGTTCCGCCTGTTGAAGCTGGACGAAACCCACTACAGCTCCTACGCCGAATGGGAGAGCGAGGCGGACTTCAGGGCCTGGACCACTTCCGACTCGTTCCGCAAGGCCCACGGCCAGCGCATGCCCGAGGGCATTATCGCCGGCCCGCCCAATCTGGAGTGCTGGGAGGTCGTGCTGGACGGCGCCGGCGAATAAGCGGCGGCGGGGCCTGAATGGATCGATCCGCCGGGCGGGCCCTTCGACGGGCTCAGGGCGGGCAGAGACGCCCTTCCACCATGGGACGTGAATATTTGAATCCGCCACCTGTGCCGCAGGCTCGGATTCGGCCGCCCTACCACTCGGCGGGGAAGTAGAGGGGACCGTATTCGCTGGTTTCGATGCCCGCGAGGCATTCCTCGACCAGTTCCTCGATGGGGAGGGCGGACTCGGCCCTGGCCAGCCGCTCGATCTTGGCCCGGGTTTCCGGCTTGCGGGGCTGGAACAGGGTGCAGCAATCGGGGAAAGGTTGAATGCTGATCTCGTAGGTGCCGATCCGGCGGGCCACGGCGATGATTTCCGGCTTGGACATTCCGATCAAGGGCTGCAGCACGGGCAGCTCCGCCGTATCCTCGATGGCGCGGATGTTTTCCAGGGTCTGGCTGGCCACCTGACCCAGGGATTCTCCCGTTACCAGGGCCAGCGCGCCCACACGCCCTGCGAGGCGATTGGCGACGCGGTTCATCATGCGCCGGTAGAGCACGGTGCGCAGCCCCTCGGGGCAGCGGTCGCGGATGGCCTCCTGGGCCTTGGCGAAGGGAGCGAAGCACAGCCGGCTCTCCGGTTGATAGCGGGCGAGAAAACGCACCAGCTCGTGCACCTTCTCCTTGCTGCGCTCGCCGATAAACGGGAAGCTGTGGAAGTTGAGGAAGACCACCGGCGCCCCGCGGGTCATCATCAGGTACGCCGCCACGGGGCTGTCGATGCCGCCGCTGAGCAGGCAGAGCACCGTACCGCTGGAGCCCACGGCCAGGCCCCCGGGTCCGGGGATCTTCTCGGCGTACAGCGCCGCGCCGCGCTCCCAAATTTCGACCCACACGGTGAACTCGGGCCGCTCCAGGTCCACGCGCAATCCTTCGAACCGCTCCATCAACGCCGCGCCCAGCCTCGCGGCCAACTCCATGGAGGTGAGCGGGTAGCGCTTGTCCTTGCGGGAGACCTCGACGCGGAACGGTAGGGAACGGGCCTCCAGGGGTGGGACGGCCTCCAGCCGGGCGGCGGCATGGGCCAGCACCGCTTCGGTGAGCGGCTCCGGTTCCCGGGGGACCAGCTCGGCGACGCTCAGGTTGGCGACGCCGGGCAGCCCGCGCAGAATTTCCACCGCGGTGTGAGGGGGTTGGTTCAACTCCACCACCAGCCGCGCGCTATCCCGCTGCAGGCGGAATTCCCCGTGGGCGTCCAGGTGGCGCGACACGTTGCGCACCATCTGCCGCTCGAACAGCGGGCGGTTACGCCCTTTCAGCGTAACCTCGGAAAATCGGACGACGATCGTGTGGGGCATCGCTGCCATTCCGCGGTCGATGTGGCTTCCCGGCGGGATATCTCCGCTCCTGCGGCGCCGGCGTCTGTCCCAATCAATCTAGGGCGATTGGCGGGGCGACGCAAACCGGGCAGGGCAGACGCGGGGCATGTGGAAGCCCCAGCCGGCGCCCCTCGTGATGGAGGGATGCAGGAGAGCGGCAAGCCAGGGTCCTAGCGCGTGAAACTGTAGATGAAGTCGTTTCCCGGGGCCGCCTGGTGACAGGAGATGCACTTGGGCACGCGGCCGGCGAAGGGCACACCCATTGGGGCGGTCGGCTTGCCCTCGTTGTCGAAGCGCACGTAGAACCAGTTGTGATGATCCGGGTCGTAGCCCGCCTGGCGCTGAAACATGACTGCCACGATCGCCAGGTTGCGTTGCGGGTTATTGATGACCTTTTCCACGCTGATGTCCTCTCCCTGGTACATCTTCTTCACGAGCACCGTGCCGGTATGGCCGTCCACTTCAATCTTGCGTCCAAGCATCATCAGCACCTTCTGGTGGACGCCTGCGGTGTACGGCATGGCGAAGATCGCATGGTCTCCGACCAGATCGTTGTGTTCCAGCGCCTGCCAGAGTTTCGAGGCGTAGGCAAGGTCCTCTGACTGGCCGAACGGAGGCGCCGCCTGCAGGATGCCCGCGTGATGTATCGCAATCACTCCCGCGACTGCCACCAGTACGAGGCCGGTGCCCAGACCGCATCGCATTTTGCGTGTCATGGCTGTCTCCTTTGGTTTGACTGGGGTACGACCGCCTATCGCTGCGCGGCCTGCACCTTGGAGCCGCAGTCCTCGGCGATCTGGCCAAACAGTTCGGCCAGACGGTACATCATCTCGGGCTGGATGCTGCAGAAGATGAACCGGCCACGGCGCTCCGTGCGGATCAGGCCCGCACGGCGCAGCTCCTTCAGATGATGCGAGGTCGTCGCAAGGGTCAGCCCAAGGGTCTCGGCCAGCTCGGAGACGTTGCAGCACCGCTCGGAAATATCGCAGCGCGACGGATCCCCGCACCGCAACACCTTGCCGTGGACCAGGCGCAGCAGCTTCAGGCGCGGCTCCGCGGCCAACGCGGCGAACACTTCTACGAGCTCGGAATCATTCATGGCACGATGATCTTACAATTCGACAAGTGTTTAAGTAAACAACTTTACAAGCATCATCGTTTCCGATCGGTGGGTCGCCGCGGAAAATCAGGTACGAGCGCACCGCGCGGATGATCCCTTACGCATCGAGGAAATTCGGTAGGCACGGCCGTCCAATAGTGCAATAATCCCGCACATCGCCAATCGTCCCCGCCGACCGACCCAAATTGACAATGCACGGACGCACTGTCGGAATCCCCTTCCACCTTGCTCCGCCACTGGGCGTAGCGCCCGGTTCCGCTTGCGATGTCTGGCGCGCGATCGTCCAGCACAGCCCGCGGTGGGGCCGGCGCCCTCCGGTACCGCTACGGGCCCTTGCCTGGAACGGCACGGCCGGGATCGGCACCGCTGGATCGGCCCAGCCCCGATCGGCACCCCCCCGATCGGCACAGCCCTGGCGGCGGTGCCGCCGCGCACCCGGTGAGTCCACGGAACGATGCACATACTGACCGTCCTCAAAGTGGTGGGAGTGCTGCTCATGGTGCTCGGCGCCGCGCAGTTGGTGCCCACGGGGGTCTCCCTGCTTTACGGCGAGGACGACTGGAAGTTCTTCCTCGGCTCGGCGTTGGGTGCGGCAGGGGTGGGGGGGATGCTGACCGTCGTTTGCTGGAATGCGCGGGAAATCTCGATCCGCGACGGCTTCGTGATCGTCACGACCGTCTGGGTCTCGGCGTGTCTGGCAGGCGCGGTGCCGCTCTATCTTACGGGTGCGGTTCCGTCATTCGTCGACGCGATTTTCGAGTCCATGTCGGGATTCACCACCACCGGCGCCAGCGTGATCGTGGACTACGCCGCGCTCAGCCACGGGGTTTTGCTCTGGCGCAGCATGAGCCAGTGGTTCGGCGGCATGGGGATTATCGTCCTGGCGGTGGCCATCATGCCGGCCTTGGGCATCGCGGGGATGCAGCTCTATCAGCGCGAGGTGCCCGGGCCGTACCACGAAAAGATCACGCCCCGCCTGCGGGATACGGCCAAGGCCCTATGGTCGGTCTATGTTGCGCTGACCGTGGCGGAGGTGGCGATCCTGATGGCGCTTGGCATGGGGGCCTTCGATGCGATCAATCACTCCATGACCACCGTGGCCACCGCTGGATTCGGCACGCATGCCGGATCGATCGCCGCGTTCTCCAGCCCGGCCATCGAATGGACCATTATCGCCTTCATGTTCGTCGCGAGTATGAACTTCTCGCTCCACTATCGGTTGTTCACGAACCCGGCGCGCCGCTGGGGGTACTTCCGGGACTTCGAATGGCGCTGGTACGCGCTTGCCGTGTTGACCCTGTGCGCGGTGGTTTCCGCCTACCTCTATGCCAACCTGGATTATTCCCTGGGCCGCGCGGTGACGAAGGGGACGTTTCAGGTGATGTCGCTCGCCACGACGACCGGATTCGCCTCGGACGACTATGTCCAGTGGGGCGCCTTTCCCCAGATCGTGTTGCTCTTCGCCATGATCGCCGGGGGTTGCGCCGGGAGCACCAGCGGTGGCGTGAAATGGGTGCGCCTGCTCCTGGCGATCAAGAACATACACCTGGACATGCTGCGGCTGATTCACCCCAACGTGGTGGTGCACGCCAAGATCAACGACGTGCAGGTGACCGACCGGATTCAAAGCAACATTTCCTCGTTCCTGATGATGTTCATGGCCACCCTTGGGGCACTCACCCTGCTGATCTCCCTGGACGGCCATTCCATCGTCACCTCCCTGGGCGCGGCGGTTTCCGCGCTGGCGAACATCGGCCCGGCCCTGGAATCCCTCGGTCCCACCGGGAACTACTCCAGCCTGTCGGATTACGTGAAGCTGTTGTTGGTGGCCGGCATGTTGCTGGGGCGGCTGGAACTGATGACGGTGGCCATGCTCTTCCTGCCCCACACGTGGCGGGTATGAGGCTGTGCCCCATGAACCCCGGGCCGCCCGGGCGGACGTGCGCCGCGCGGGCTGCTCCGCCGGGCGAAGCGAAGCGATGAAGGTAGAGAACATCCTCTGCATGGGCGCGGGTTACGTGGGTGGGCCGACCATGGCGGTGATCGCCGACCGGTGCCCCGGACTGCGCGTCACGGTCTGCGACATCGATGCCGGCCGCATCGCCCAGTGGAATTCCGACCGCTTGCCCGTCTACGAGCCGGGCCTGGAGGAGGTGGTGCGGCGTACGCGGGGGCGCAACCTGTTCTTCCAGGTGCTCTCGCCGGAGGCCATCGCTCAGGCGGACCTGATCTTCGTCAGCGTCAACACGCCCACCAAGACCTACGGCGAGGGGGCGGGCATGGCGGCCGACCTGCGCTACTGGGATTCGTCGGCGCGGGAAATCCTCGCCCACGCCACCGGGGAGACGGTGGTCGTCGAGAAGAGCACCGTGCCGGTGCGCACCGCGGAGGCGATCGCGCGGATTCTGCGCACAGATGGAGACGATCGGCGCTTCCAGATTCTATCCACTCCGGAATTCCTCGCCGAAGGCACCGCCATCCGCGACCTGGAACAGCCGGATCGGGTGCTGATCGGGGAGGAGCCCACCCCCGATGGGCGCGCCGCGGCGGAGGCACTGAAGGCCGTCTACGCCCACTGGGTGCCGCCGGAGAAGATCCTCCTCACCAACGTCTGGAGCAGCGAACTCTCCAAGCTGGTGGCCGACGCGCTGCTGGCCCAGCGCATCTCCTCGATCAACGCGGTGACGGCACTCTGCGAGCAGACCCAGGCGGACGTGGGCGAGATCGCCCGGGCGGTGGGGATGGATGCCCGCATCGGCCCGCGGTTTCTGGAGGCCGGGATCGGCTTCGGGGGCTCCTGCTTCCGCAAGGACATCCTGAACCTGGCCTACATCTGCGAGCAGTACGGGCTGACCCCCGAGGCGGCTTATTGGAAATCGGTGGTGGACATGAACGACCACCAGATTTCCCGCTTCGTGAGCCTGGTCGTGGACAGCCAGTTCGGTACAGTGGCGGGCAAGCGCATCGCCGTTTTCGGATTCGCGTTCAAGCCCCACACCAACGACACCCGCGATTCTCCGGCGATCGCCGTGTGCCGGCGGCTGCTCGAGGAGCGGGCCAGCCTGGCCGTCACCGACCCCCAGGCCCTGGACAATGCCCGGCGCGATCTGGAGGGCATCGAGGGCGAAGCGGTCTTCGAGCCGGATCCTTACCGCGCCGCCGAGGGGGCCCACGCCATCGTTCTGATCACCCACTGGCCCGAGTACCGGGAGTTGGACTACCGCCGGGTATATGCCTCCATGCAGCGGCCGGCCTTCATCTTCGATGGCCGCGCCTGCCTGGACCCGGAGGAGCTCCACGAGATCGGCTTCAACGTCTATCCCATCGGCAGCGCGCCCCGGGTGCGCCGCTGAACCGTGGCCTGCGCGGCGCAATCGATCCGGTCGAGCGGCCTGACCCGATCGCTCGGTCTTGCCGCAGTCGCATGGGTGTTGGCCGTCCCGTCCGCCCTGGGTCAGCCGAAGCACGAGCTGTCCTTGATCGAGGTCCATTACCAGGCCGGCGACCGCTTTCGCGCCGAATCGGAGATCCTGCGCTTTCTCCACGACCGCCCGGCCCACCCCCGGCTCGACGAGGTGGAGTTGGTGCGGGCGAAGCTGTACTACCAGGAGGGACGGCACCGGGAATCCTCGCTGATGCTCTTCTCCCTGTTGGACCGTTATCCCGAGGGCGCCGCCTACCGGCCGGGCCACCGCCTGCTCGGGTTTTCCCAGGTGCTGCAGGGCAATTGGGACGAGGCCGCCCGGGCGTTGCGGCTCGGAGGGGCCGCGGAGGCGGAGCTGGCGTCGCTGGCGGAACTCGCCCGGCCGCCACCCGGGGCGGTGGACCCGGACACGGCGGTGGCTTGGTCCACCTTCCTGCCCGGCACCGGATTTTTCCTCCTCGATCGGCCGGGGAGGGCCTGGGCGGCCATCGGTCTGAACCTGACCTTCACCGCCGGCGCGGCGATCGCCTACCAGCAGGACAATCTCGGTGCGGCGCTGGTGCTCCTGCTCGTCGAGCTGGCGCTTTACACCGGCGGCCGAGAGGCCGTCCGCCAGGAAGCGGAGGCGCTCCTCGCCCGTCTGGAAACCGGCCGCAGGGAAGCCTGGGTGCGGGAGCGGGGCGCGCCCGATCTGCTCGGCGTCGGGATTCGGCTGGATTTCGGAGGGCGGTAAATTGACATCGATCCGCGTTTGGGCAAAATGGGTAACGGATCGGTGGGGATGGGCCGCCATGCTTGAAGCCGGGACATGACTCGACCATCGCTCGTCGTTTTCTCCGCTGCGCTCCTGATCGCGCTGGCCGCGATTCCGCCGCGGGCGGAAGCCCAGGAACTGTGCGTCCGCGTGGCGCGCGCCAACCTGCGCGCCGGCCCGGGGACGGACCAGAAGAAGACCTGGGAGGTCTACGAGAACATGCCCTTCACCCAGATCGACCGCAAGGGCGACTGGATCCGGGTACGGGACGTGGACGGGGACGAGCACTGGATCTTCCGCAATCTGGTCACCTCCAGTTATAAGTGCCTCACCGTGAAGTCCGAGCGGGCCAACATCCGCAAGGGTCCGGGCACCAACTTCGACACCTGGTTCACGGTCGAGAAGTACACTTCCTTCAAGCGCATCGGCGCCGAAGGCAAGTGGATCAAGGTCGAGTACGAGGGGGAAACGATGTGGATCTACAACACCCTGGTCTGGCCGTAGATCCCCGTTGAAGACGCAATTTCCTTAGCGTCGATTACGCATCGGACAACGCCGCCCCGAGACCTCCAACCTGCGGGTGAGACCGTTTCCGGCCGGGATTCCGGCGATCCGGATGGGATCCCTCCCTCCGCTCGGAATGACATCGGCGGACTGGGGCCGCAATCGATCCTTTTCGATTTCCGGCCGGAGCGCCCTCCTCTGCTCCCGCGGCCCCAATTTTCCAGGACGGCCGATCCGGACTATCCCCCGACGACGCCGCGCTCCCGCAAGGCGTCGATCCGCTCGTCCTCGAACCCGAATTCCCGCAGAATGGCGCCGGTCTCCGCATCCAGCAGGGGCGCCGCGCCGGCGGGCCGGGGGTTTCCGCTGCTGAGCTGGAAGGGCGCCGCGACGGTGGGAAAGCGGCCGATCTCCGGATGTTCGAGCTCCACGAAGAACTCGTTGGCGGCAGCCTGGGGATCGTCGATCACGTCGGTGATGCGGGCGATGGGCGCCCAGATCACCCCCGCCTCGTCCAGCAGGGTGCTCCATTCGGCCAGGGTGCGCTTGCGGAAGGCCTCTTCGATGGCCGGCGCCAGTTCGGCTCCATGCTCGTTGCGCGACTCGTGGGTGGCGTAACGGGGATCGGATTCCCATTCCGGCCGCTCCACCATCTTGCAGAAGGCCGGCCAGTAGGGGTCCGTCTGCGGCATCACCAGCAGCACCCAGCGGTCGTCGCGGGTCGGGTAGGAGTTCCATAGCGGATTGACCGGTGCCCGCCGGTCGTGGCGGGGCGGCTGGATGGGCTCCACCAGCGCGCCGCTCAGGTCGCAGCCCAGAATCCAGTGGCCGGTGGCCAACAGCGAGACCTCCACCCGCTGCCCCTCGCCGGTAATGTCCCGCAGGCGCAGCGCCGCCAGGGTGCTCCCCAGCAGGTTCAGCGCGGCGGTGTGATCGCCCATGGCCCCCCGCTGCAAGGCGGGCGGGGAGGGCGGCTCGCCCATCAGCGCCATGATCCCCGAGCGCGCCCAATAGACCGAGTAATCGTAGCCCAGCTGGTCGGCGTCCGGCCCGGTCGAGCCGTACCCGGTGAGCCACACGTCGATCAGGCGCGGAACTTTCGCCAGCAGCGCCTCGGCGGTGAGCCCGTATTTTTCCCGCCGCTTGGGCAGCAGATTGGTGATGAAGATGTCCGCCTGGGCGATCAGCTCGCGGGCCAGGGCCGAGCCCTCCTCGTGGTTCAGGTCCACCGAGAGCGAGCGCTTGCCGCGGTTGTCCAATTGGAAGGCCAGGTTGGCCGTAAAGGGATAATCGTACTCGATGGCCCGCTGCATGTAGTGGCGGTACGGGTCGCCCCCCGGCGGCTCGAGCTTCACCACGTCCGCGCCCAGGTCGGCCATCAGCGCGGCGCAGTTGGGCGCCGCCACCCAGTTGGCCAGCTCGATCACCCGGATTCCCTCGAGCACGCCCGGCGGCTCGGCCGCAGTCTCGGCCTCGGTGTCGGATCGGGGGCTCGGCTTCGCTGCGGTCATCGGAACGAGAAAGATGGGATCGGCGCGGGTCCCCGCGAAGCGCGGCGGACGGCCACTTGTAGCGCGTCGGGCGGCGATTGGGAAGTGGCCGGCCAGCCTCGGCCTCCGGGCGGTTGGGGCGGCGTTTCGACAAAGTCCCTTGAGCCGCTGGCCGCTTTGCGATTAGGATACGGCTTTTAGGCCCGCCCGCGCAGGGTGGTCCCTGAGTGAGGGCGGCAAATCGATCGAGTAACTGGAGGAGGACAGAGCATGGCGGTCAATACGGAGACGGTGACGGTCAAGCTGGGCATGGACACCTACGAGGCGTACTTCGCGGCGCCGGCCAACGGCGGCCCCCGCCCGGGCATCGTGGTGCTGCAGGAAATCTTCGGCGTCAACGAGCATATCCGGGCCGTCACCGAGCGGCTGGCCGAGGCGGGTTTCGCCTGCATCGCCCCGGACATGTTCTGGCGGCAAAAGCCGGGCTTTACCTCGGGGTATTCGCCCGAGGAGATCGCGGCGGCGCGGGAGCTCAAGGCTCAAGTGAACAACGACCAGCTGGTGGGCGATCTGCGGGCCAGCCACCAGGCGCTGGGCAACCGGGAGGAGTGCGACCGCGACCGCATCGGGGTGATCGGCTTCTGCTTCGGCGGGCTGATGTCCTATCTCTACACGGCGCGGATGCACCCCAAGTGTGCGGTGTCCTATTACGGCGGCGGGATCGTCGATTATTTAGGCGATTACGTCAAGATCGGCTGCCCGATCCTGTTTCACTTCGGCGAGCGGGACGAGTCGATCCCCATGAGCGACGTGGAGCAGATCAAGGAACACGCCGCCAAGGCGCCCGTCGACGCGACCATCCACACCTACCCCGAGGCGGGCCACGGCTTCAATTGCGACCTACGCGGCTCCTACCACGAGCCCAGCGCCAACGAGGCCTGGGAGCGCACCCTGAAGTTCTTCAAGGAGC
>JAPUJL010000485.1 GCA_027296185.1 SAR324 cluster bacterium
GCCAGATCGAGGACACGATCCAGTAGATTGGTAGGACGTTATAGCCCCGGCGTGGCTAAGCCGTCGCCGGGGCTTTTTTATGCCCAGCCCTACACGTCATAGGCTGCAAGCCCGAATTCAGCCGATATAGGCTCCAAAATCGCCGCACCCCTTCCCCAAATCCGGACCGTCACGTTCGGGGCGGGATCTCCGCGATGATCTGCGCCAGGCAGCAGCAGAGCTTCTTGGCGAAGGGGACGTGGAGGAACTCGTTGGGGCCGTGGGCGTTGGAGTGGGGGCCGAGCACGCCCGTGGTGAGGAACTGCGCCTCGGGAAAGTGGCGGCCGATCATCGGCATGAACGGGATCGTGCCGCCCGCGCCGAACAAGCGGGCGTCCCGGCCGAAGAACGCCCGCGAGGCGGCGTGGAGCGCCTCCCCCAGCCACGGCGCCATGGGTGGCGCCTCCCAGCCGGACATGCCGCCCAGCGAGACGGTAACCCTGGCCCCGTAGGGCGGGTCCGCCTGCAACACGTCGCGGGCCGCCTGGCCGGCCCGGCCCGGATCGACGCCCGGGGGGATGCGGATGGAAAGCTTCACCTTCACGAACGGGAGCAGCACGTTGCCGCCCTCGCCGGGCGCGGGGATGCCCTCCTGCCCGGTAATGGCCAGCGCCGCCTTCCAACTGGAGCGGATCAGCAATTCCTCCACCGAGTCGCTTTCCGGCCGGGCACCCGCCACGAACGGGAAGTCCTTCACCACCGAGTTGCCCAGCGCCTCGGCCGCCTGACGCGCCTGCTCGATCCGCTCCTGGGGGATTTCCACGTGGAAGGCCTCGGGGCGCAGGTCTCCCGTATCCGGGTCCTCGAGCCGGTCCAGCAGCCTGCGCAGGATGCGGATCGGCGAGGGGACGATGCCGCCGGCCATCCCCGAGTGCACCCCCTCGTCCAGCACCTCCACCTTCAGGCTCCCCATCAGCAGGCCGCGCAGGGACGTGGTGCACCACAGCCGCTCGTAGTTGCCGCAACCGGAATCCAGGCAGATCACCAGCTCCGGCCGGCCGATCCGTTTCTTGCACGAGTTCAGGTAGTGGGGCAGATCGTGGGAGCCGCTTTCCTCGGAGCACTCGATCAGCAGCACGATGCGCGGATGCTCGGCGCCCAGGGCCTGGAGCGCCTCGATCGCCGAGACGGCGGCGAACACGGCGTACCCGTCGTCGCCGCTGCCGCGTCCGTAGAGCTTGCCGTCCTTGGACAGCACCGGCGTCCAGGGGCCCAGACCGTCGCGCCAGCCCACCATGGGCGGCTGCTTGTCCAGGTGGCCGTAGATCACCACCGTGCCTTCGCGGCGCCCCTCGATCTCGACGAATACCAGCGGGGTGCGCTCCCCATCGCGCAGCACATCCACGGTACAGCCCGCGATCCCTTGCCGCCCGACCCAGTCGGCGACGAGCTGCACGGCCCGATCCATGTGGCCGTGGGCCCTCCACTCCCGGTCGAAGGCGGGGGACTCGTTGGGAATGCGGATGAACTCCATCAGAGCGGGCACCACTTCCCGCTCCCAGAAATCGCTCACCCGCTTTTCCAGCGCCTTGGCGTCCAACGTCAGATTCTGAGATTTGAGAGGTGTCGGAGCGGAGGGTGCCCGCCCTTGCCGCGGTGCGGTGCCCAAGCGGAAAGCCTGCCGCCCCCGCGCGGTCTAGCGGCGGACCAGCGCCGCGTCGGTAAAATAGCTTTGGGACTCGTAGATCGAGCCCACCGTGGGCGTCGGGGGCAGCGGAATCCGTACCGGCACCGGCTCCACGAGGGGTTCCTGGGTCGGCTCGCCCCGCACGATCAGCGCGTTGAATTCCTCCCAGTCCTTCACACCCAGCAGTGGCCAGGCATCCACTGCGCGGAATTCCAACAGCAGCAGCCGCCTTGGACGATCGGAATGGTTGGGGCACGAGCCATGGATCATCCGCGCATGATGGATCGTGATGCCGCCGGCCTTCACTTCCAGCGGCACGCCCCCCTCCTCGCTGAACGCCGGATCGTTGATGGCGCCGACGAAGTGGCCGTTCTGATGATGGTCGTAGAGCGGGCCCTTGTGGGAACCGGGAATCGCCATCAGCGCCCCGTTTTCCGCCGACATGTCGTCCAGGGCCACGCCCACCGCCAGCACCTTCTCGTTGGTGTGGGGGTAGAAGGCGATATCCTGATGCCATTCCACCGCGCTGCCGAACTCGCCGGATTTCAGGTTGAGCTTGGTGCTGTGGACGCGGATGCCCGGCGCAATGAGCTGCGCGACGATGTCCAGCATCTTCGGCTCCCGCATGCAGCGGTCGTAGGCCTCGTGAAAGCGCACCGGGTTCTTCAGCCGCCTCAGCCGCGGATGCTCGGCGGTGTGGCCGGGTTCCAGGTCGTACATGTCGGTGTGCTCGGTCACCTCCCGCGACTGCTCGACGAACGCATCGGTGGTGCGGCGCAGTTCCTCCATCTGCTCCAGGGGATAGACGCCCTCCACCGCGATGAATCCATCGCGCCGGTACCGTTCCACCAGGTCTTGCATGGACATCCGCTTGCGTCTCCAAATTTCCGCGGCGCCGGCCGCACCGGCCCGCGCCCAACTGCTTATCCCCAGGCTATCCGCCCCGAATTTCCGACAATCGACGGTAGCGGCTCCGCACGATTCCGGCAATACGGAATCGCTCCCCATCCCTCAGGCGGCGGCGCGATAGCGATCGAGTGCCTTGCGGTCGAGCCTGAGGCCGATGCCCGGCTCCTCGGGCAGGGTCACCCAGCCGTCTTCCACCTTGAGCGGTTTCTCGAACAGCGGGGACAGCCAGTCGATGCTGTCCACGTAGGTGCGGTTGGGAATGGAGGCCTGCAGGTGCGCGCCGAACTCGAGGTACATGTGATTCGAGACGGGCGTGTGGAAGGCCTCGGCCAGCGCCGCGGCCTTGCGCCAACCGGTGATGCCACCCATGCGGCACACGTCCGGCATGAGGATGTGGCACGCCCCCGCCTGCAAGTACTCCAGCATCCCGCGCTCCAGGTAGGCGCTCTGGCCCGTGGCGATGGGCACCCGAAGTTCCGCCGCCAGCCGGGCGTGGGTGGCCACATCGGTGTAGGCGACGGGCTCCTCGTACCAGAAGATGTCGTAGGGCTCCAGCGCCTTGCCGAGGCGGTAGGCGTACAGCGGATCCTGGCCTTGGTTGGCGTCGACCATCAGGATGATGCCGCTCCCGACGGCGGAGCGCACCCGCTCCACCCGCTCCAGGTCGGCGGCCAGGTCGTTCTGCCCGATGCGCAGCTTGATGGCCCGGTACCCCTCGTCCACGTAACCCTTGGCCTCGTCCGCCAGCCCCTGGCCGGTCTGGCCCAGCCACAGCCCTTGGGCGTGATAGCACTCCAACCGGTTGACCGTGGCGCCGAGCAGCTTGTAGAGGGGCAGCCGCGCCCGCTCGGCCAGCAGCACCCACAGCGCCATGTCCACCGTGCCGATGGCGTGGGTGGCCACTCCGCTCCACCCGATGTAGTTGGTGCGCTGGAACATGGCTTCGCGCAGGGCGCCGATCTCGTCCAGGGGGCGCTCCGCCAGCAGCGGCGCTACGTCGCGCACCACCGCGTCCATCGCCTGGATATGGTGGGGGCTGAAGGCCAGGGCCACCCCGAAGCCCTCGTGCCCGCCCTCGCCGCGGATTTCCGTGATGAGCACGTGGATCGCGTCGATATGGTGAATGGCGCTCCGGATCGGATGACGCAGGGGCAGAACCGCGTGGGTCGTCTTGATCTCCTCGAGCTTCATGGCTCCGACTCCCCTGCTTCGGTTCGCCCGCTGCGGGCGCGGCGCTCCCGATTCCGGCCCATGCCGCGCCTGGGAACTACACCACGG
>JAPUJL010000486.1 GCA_027296185.1 SAR324 cluster bacterium
GCGTTCGAAAGATGCCCGGCCGGGCGCCGTGATTGAAATCGAGTAACTGGAGCCGCGGCCTCCGCGGCCGCGCTCCCGGGGTGCCTCCCGTCCCCGCCTTGCGCCGTCGCCCCCGCGGCGGGCCGGCGGTTGACCAGCGGCATTCCCATGAACCCCACTTACTGATGAAAACGACGATGATCCGCAACGCTCGCATGGTTTCACTTTCTCGCGCCGCGGCCCGGCTGGCCGCGCTTCTCTTGGCGGTGCCGATCCTCTCGCTCGCCGCGCCCACCGCTGCCGCCGCGGAAGAGGATTCCGACCGGTACGCCGGGACCTACAAGATCGACGATTGGCGCTCACTGGAAAAGAAAAGCATTTCCCACATGTTCGTCCTGGAGCGCGACGGGCGCTTTCTGCTCGGTGCCCAGTGGTCGGACAAGGAAGAAGACTACTTCTTCGGCAACTGGACCCTGGGCGATGGAAAAATCTCACTCAACGGCATCGGCAAGGTGCGCACCAACCAGGGGGGATGGACGACCCGTTTCGCGCGCACCTACAAGATCGGAGAGAAAGACGGCTGGGTCGAGCTGACGCCCATCCCCGAGAAGAACCGTTACGGTCTGCTGGGTTGGCCCAACGCGTTCGTCATGATCGCGGTGGCCGGATCGGGCACCGAATCGGAAGGCCAGCCGGCCGGTTCCGATTGATCCGCCATTCGCGACCTCACCCCCTCGTTTCCCATCTCCCACGGGAGAGGGGGATGCCCGGCGGCATGGAGCCAGGCGGGAGTGAGGGACCTCACCCCACCCGCCGGCGCTTTTTGCCTTCCCGCAAGTAGCGCTCCAAAAACTCCGCTTTGAAGGCGGGAAAGCGATCGCCGCGGATGGCCTGGCGGATGTCCGCCATGAGGTTCATGTAGAACGCAATGTTGTGAATCGTGGCAAGGGTCTGGCCGAAGATCTCGCCAGCGTGAAACAGGTGGTGCAGGTAGGCCCGCGTGTAGTTTTCGCAGGTGTAGCAGCGGCAGGCGGTATCGGGGGGAAAACGGTCCTTGCGGTAGTCGTTGTTCATCACCCGCAGCCGGCCCACCTGGGTGAATATGACCCCGGTGCGGGCGTACTTGGTGGGAATCACGCAGTCGCTCATGTCGATCCCCAGTTCCACCGCCGCGAGGATATCCTCCGGCAGGCCGACGCCCATCAGATAGCGGGGCCGGTCCTCCGGCAGGTGGGGCACGGTGAACGCCAGCACCTCGCGCATGGTATCGAGTCCCTCGCCCACGCTGAGCCCCCCCACGGCGATCCCGGACAGCTCCAACTCGGCGATTCGCTCCGCGCACTCCCGGCGTAAATCCGGGTAGGTGCTGCCCTGGACGATGCCGAACAGCGCCTGCTCCGGGTTGGTCCAGGATTCCCGGCACCGTCGCGCCCAGTCCACGGTGCGTTCCATGGCGGTCTTGGCGGCTTCGTAGGGGGCGGGATAGGAGACGCACTCGTCGAAGGCCATCATGACGTCGGCACCCAGCTTCTGCTGAATGGCGATCGCCTTCTCGGGCGTGAGTTCCACGGGTTGCCCCCCTTTCTCCATGCGGAAGCGCACCCCAGCGTCGTCCACCTGCACGTTGGGCAGGGAGAACACCTGATACCCGCCGCTGTCGGTGATGATCGGGTGGGGCCAGTTCATGAAGCGGTGCAGCCCGCCCTGAGCCGCGACGATCTCCTCCCCTGGCCGGAGGTGGAGGTGATAGGCGTTGGCCAGCAGGATGCGGGCGCCGGACTCGGCCACCTGCTCCGGCGTAGCGGATTTCACCGTGGCCTGCGTGCCCACCGGCATGAAGGTGGGGGTTTCCACGTCGCCCCGTGGGGTGGAGAGCAGCCCCAGGCGCGCGGCGCAACCCGCATCGGTTTTCAGCAGTTCGAATTGCACGGGGATCGCCGAGGCGGGAGGGTACCGGGTAAACGGCCGGCGCCACTACGGTTCGTCCTTGTCCTCGAATCGTTTGGCGGGGTCGTGGAGGGCCTGCGACACCAGCAGCCCCAAAGCGTCCATCTCGGCCACGGGCAGCCGCTTGAGCACCCCGTCGTCGATGGGATAGGGCTCGGCGGGCTGGCCGGCGATGGATTCCAGGCGGCGCCGGTATTCCAGGTAGCGCTGCCGCTGCTGATCCAGGTACTCCGACAGGGCGTCGATGCGCCGCAAATTGATTTCCGCGACCGTCGCCTCGGCCCGCGCATCGATCTCCACGGCGGCTTCCCGCACCACCGCGCCGCACTTGTGGCGGCGGCCGCCGGGGACTTCGATCTCGCTGTATTCAAGGGTGTCACAGGCCGGGCAGTGGAGCCAGATCAGTTTGCCGGGGAGCGGACCCGCCGCCTCCGCCTGCTTCGAATCGGGGGTGGCCTCGCCGTCTCCGGCAGGGCCGGGTTCCGCCCGTTCGGATCGACGCCGCACCCGGCGGGCCTCCAATGAGATGACGTTGTCGTCGTCGGCCATGGTTTCCGCTGAAATGCGCGCGGCGGTCAGTAGAGCGGCCAGTAGAGCCGCCGGCAGGGCCTCCCGCGCCGCGTGAAGGAAAAGCGGACGGCCGCCATCGCGGGGGACGCCGCCGGTCCCGATTGCATCTCGGCCGCGAGTCCGCTATGTCTTAGGGTATCCCTTCCAAGGAAGGAATCCGCCCACCTCGGGCCGAGCCGCCCCCGCCTGACGGGGAATGGCGCGCCGGGAGGCGGCGGGGTTTACACCCGTGGGAATACCAGTTGATGGCCAATCTCGTCAAACTCTACGGCGACAAGGCCGAGCTTCCTCACCTTTCCCTGCGCTATCCGGTCGCGCCGCCCGAAGGCGCATTACTTCGTGCGCTGGAGGCCTACCGGGATCTGAAGCTGGACTTTCGCGCCCAGTCGCGGCCCCTCGGCCAGCGGCGGGAGGTGACGCGGTTTCTGCGGCAGTTCGGGACCTTGCTCCACCGCACGCTGTTTCCAGGGGACACGGCGCTACGGCTCGCGGCGGGGCGGCCGCTGCTGCTGGCCACCGACCGCCGGTGGGGCGCCTACCCCTGGGAGCTCCTCCACGACGGGGAGCGCTGGCTGGCCTTGCAGCAGGGCGTGGTGCGCTGGTATCCCGAGGCCGGGCCGGAAGCCCGGCAGGCATCCGCTGCCCGTGGCGCCCCGCGCATCCTGGCCGTGACCGCCCAGCCCCTGCCCCGCACCCCGGGGGAATGGCTGACCACTCGCTACGAGGCCCTGGGCAGCCGGTTCGTTTCGGTGGTGGCGGATGCTCTCGACACCCCCTACGGAGGCAAGCGCGACCCTGCCGGCCGGGTGTTGGAGCACGCCGGCCTGGCGGAATTCGAGGAGAACCTGGGCGAACCCTGGGATATCCTGCTGTGGTCGGGCTACGCCTCCGGGGAGGAATGGCTCTTCGAGACTCCCTCGCTCGATGCGGAGTCCGCGCCCGCGGCCCGTATCGCCGAAGGCCTGCGCCGGGCGGTGGGGCAAGGCCTTTCCGTGTTGGTGCTCAACGATTCCCTGGGCCTCACCGACTCGGGAGCCGCCACGGAACAGGCCGGCCGCTGGCTGGGCACCGGACTGCCGTGGCTGATCCGCGTGGAGGGGCTGGAGGCGCGGATCCGCGAGCAGGATTATCTGCGCACCCTGGCGCGCCACATGGGCCAGGGGCTCTCCCCCTTCGAAAGCCACCTGTCGGCGGTGCGCCGGCTGCACCGCCGGTTCGAAGAGGGGTGGGACTGGAGCTACTTCCGACTGCACGCCGGCCGCCAAGCGCCCACCATCGGCGCGGCGCCCGCGCGGCCCACCCGCGCGCCGGAGGTGCCCCGGCCGCTCGGGCACCCGGCGTTCCGCCTCCGGCGTGGCGCCCCATCGGGGCGCGGCGCGCCACCCGCGCCTCCTTCTGCCGCGCCGCCGGTGTTCCGCCCCCGCCGCCGGGTTTTTGCGCGGCATGAGGAGCTGCGGGCCCTGGCGCGGGGCCTCGTTCCGCCGCAGCAGCCCAGCTCCCCGTTCGTGTTCCTCACCGGCGGCCCGGGCAGCGGCAAGACCGTGCTCGCCATCGATATCGCCAACCGCCTGCACCGGCAGTTCGACGAGGTCATCTACCTGAACGGGCGCGGCGTGCTGCCCGAAACGGTGGCCCCGGCGGATACCATCGCCACGCCCGGAACGGGCCTGGGCGGGGCGGGACGGCTGCTCGAGGCCCTCGCCGGTTACCTGGGGCCCGATCCGGCGGAAGATGGAGGCGGCGCTCCCGCGCCTTGGCCGCCGGCGCTGAAGGAGCGCCTGGAGGACGGCCGGCGCCGCCTGATCGTGCTCGATGGGCTGGACGGCAGCCCGGGTTACGACGAGCTGTTGCCACTGCTGCAGGGCCTGCCGCCGGCCTGCCGCGTGCTGTTGGCCAGCCGGAGCAGGGCGCCGTTGCTGCCGGGCTTCCGGGTGGATTTGGAGCCGCTGGAGCCCGCGGCCCTGGCGGAGATCTACGGTGAGGAACTGGAGCACCGGCTTCAGGCTCATCCCCTGGGAGACCGGCTGATGGCCATTTGCCGGAGCGACCTGCTACTGGCCCGGCTTCTGCGGCGCTTGCCCCACTGGCCCGGCAGCGGCGACGTCGCCGCCGCCATCGACGGAGATGACGGCGGAGGAGTAGGCGCGTCCCGCACGACGCCGGCGCTGCTCGAGTTGATTGCGGCCCAGGCGCTCGAGGCTCTGAGCGATCCGCCGCGGCGAGTGTTGGCGGCGTTGCTGTCGCTCACGGGGATGGTGCACCGGGAGACCCTCGCCCGCACCGCCGGCATCGAGGGCCGGCCTCTGCAGCAGGCCTTGACCGAATTGCAGTGGTTCGGGCTGACTGACGCCCACGGCGGAGAGCGCTACTACTCCCTGCATCGCCGCCTGCAGCGGGCCCTGGGGGCGAGGGTGGTCACCCGTGCTGTGTACCAGGAGCTCGCGCCGCGGCTGGTGGCGGCCTACCGCTCCTACCTGGCGGGCGTGGGCGAGGCGCTCTCCCGGGCTCCGCGGTCTTCCGCCTGGTACGCCGGCGAACGGGCGCTCGCGTGGCGCGCCACATGGCGGGACCGCCGCAACGGGGCCGAGCCAGGCGACCTGCACCGGCTGGGCGTCGAGCGCATCAATCTGGCCGAACTGGGCACCATGCTCGCCGAGGAGTCCGATCTGGCCGGTCTGACCCGAATCGTGGACGAGGCGAGGCCGCTTGCCGAACTGCCCTGGCTGGCCGAGCTCAGCACGAGCCTGGGCGCCAATCTCCTGGCCGTCGGACGCCGGCACGGCGACGAGGTGGCGCAGGCTCGGGCACTCAACCGCATCGGCGCCGCATCCCTCGCCACGGGCGACGCCCAGGGCGCGGTGCCCCCGCTGGTACGGGCGCTGGAGCGGATCAGCCATCATCGAGGCTGGGACACGCTCTCCGAGACCTATCTGCTGCTCAGCCGCTGCTACCAGCAACTCGATCGGCTCGACCCCGCCGAGAACCTGCTCAATTCGGCGATCGAGCTGGGCTATCAACTGGGCGACGGCAATCTGCTCGTCGCGGCGCTGGACTCCCTGGCGCTGATATGGAGGCGGCGGAGCACGCACCAGGAACAAGCCGGGCAGGTGTTGCCCCGTGCCGTGGCGTTCCTCGAGAGCCGGCAGCAGCGGCACCAGGCGGCCCGGGTGCGCCGGCTACTGGCCGATTGCCGGGCCGAAGAGCGGGACCCGGAGGAGACCGAGGAGGATTACCGGGAGACCGTCCGCGCCTTTCTCGACGCCGGTGACCGGCGCGAGGCCGGGCTCACCCGCCTGAGCCTCGCCGAATGCCTGCTCCGGGGCGCCCGGCCCGGCCTGGCGTTGCGCGAGGTGCGCGAGGCCGAGGCCCTGCTGGACGACGCCGGAGCGCCCGAGCCCGAACGGCAAGGGCGCACTTTGGGCCTGATCGCTCAATGGCACGAGGCCCACGGCCGGCCCGAGGAAGCGCTGGAGGGCTACCTGCGGTTACGCTCCCTCTGGGAACGGGTGGGCGATCGGGAAGGGGTGATCGGCGTGCTGGACAGCCTGGGCGGCCTCTATTTCCAGCTGGGCCAACAGGAGCAGTCCACCCGCTGCTACGAGGAACGCCTGCTGCTGCAGGCGGAAGCGCCCCATCGCTAGACGCCACCGATCCGTCCCCTGCCGGGCGACCGGCCCCGGACCGTCGATTCCGGCACGCCGGGGAACCGGCAAGCTCCGTGGCGGCCGACAGGGCCTAGAACATAATTTGGATCCAGCGGGTGAAGCCCGCAAGAAACATCGAGAAGAAGATCATCGTCCCCACATAGCCGAGGAACAAATCCCCTTCGCCCCGCCGCACTCCGAACAGGATCGTCTTGATGGAAAACTCGTCCTGGGACGCGGGGGATCCGGCACCGGAATCGGAGCGTCGCGATTCGCGGTAAAACACCATCAACCCCCCGACGGTGCCCGCGAGCACCAACCACAGCATCCAGGTGTCGGCGAGAAAGCCCATGGCCTCATCTCTTGGAGCGGGAGGCGCCCATCTGAGGGCGCCCCTTGGGTGTCGGGCGGGGCGGTTCCAGCAATTTCTCCACCTTGCCCGTGTTGATGTGCCGCAAAAACACACCGGATTGTTTTTCCTGGAACTGCGCTTGATCGATCTTCAAATAGGGGTACATCGTCTCGATCTTGCCTCGGGCTCCCTCGGAAAGGGCGTCGTAATTGGTCCATTTGCTGGGGTCCAGACTCATGATTCGGTTACCTGACGAAGAGTGGGTGACTGCCTGCGAAATCTTCCAGGAAGCGCCGACTTCCGAGGCGCAGCGCCCGCAAGGGCTGGGCGCGATGGAGATTGCTGCGGGAAAAAACGGCGTGTGTAGCGGATACGACTGACGAACCATCCCGCCGGATTCCATTCTACGGTCACGATCGACGCTCCGTCAACAAGACTCCGCTACCCCGGGCGGGATCTCCAGCCCAATTGCCCGCGGGCGTTCCCGCCGCTTGACAGCGTGGCGTGGCAACCTCTATTTTTGAAATCCACGCGGGGCGCCGGGCCGCCCTTCGGGCTCTCCGGACCGCGTGCATACCCCATGCCCAAGTGGCGGAACTGGCAGACGCGCATGGTTCAGGTCCATGTGGGAGCAATCCCGTGGAAGTTCGAGTCTTCTCTTGGGCATAGCGGCACCCTCTCTCTCGTAGTCGGCGGAATTGCTCGCGGGGACCGCTGCGGCGGCGGATTCCTTGCCAATCCCTAGAGTGGACCTCCCCTCTTCCATCATTGGCAACTTCGATTACCGCAAGCACTTCGGCGAAATTCAGCCACTGGCCGACGCCCTGAGGGAAGGCGAAGAACGGTGCTGGCAGAGCGCCACGGGGCGGGATCCTGAGCCCCGCGACTATGTCCTGTGGTTGGGGTGCAACGTGCTGCGGACGGTCAACCTGGCCGAATCCATCGTGGCCATCCTGGAGGCGATGGGGGTGGACTTCGTGGCGCTGGGCGGTCCGGCCAACTGCTGCGGCATCGTGCACTACCGCAACGACGACTTCACCCAATCCGCGGCGATGGTGCGGCACACCTGGCGGAACTTCACCGCCTACCGCCCCAAGGCGGTGCTCACCTATTGCCCGTCCTGCCATTTCCACATGGACGAACTCCAGCCGCCGAGCTTCGGCTACGACACGCCCTACCTTCACGTCACCGAGTTCATCGCCGAACGGCTGGAGCGGCTGAACTTCGTGAAACCAGTGCGGCGGAAGGTGGCCCTCCATGCCCACGACGCCCAGCCCCAGCAAAAGAAGGACGGCGAGGCGACCCTGAAAATCCTGCAGGCGATACCCGGGCTGGAAGTCGCCGAGCTACGGGATGGGGCGGATTGGGGGCGGCACTGCTACCCGGTGCACATCCAACAGCTGGGGCGGGAGCGCTTCGACGCCATGGTCGACGAGATGTTCCGCGGCGCCCAGGCCGCCGGCTTCGACGCCATCGCCACGGTCTATCACTCCTGCTACCGCGAGCACTGCGCCAAGGGAGCGCGCTACGGGGTCGAGCTGGTGAACTACGTCGATCTCGTCACCGAGGCCCTGGGCATCGGTCCCTTCCGCGAGTCCTACAAGGAGTTGGCCCTGGCCGGCGATCCGGAAGCCGCCTTCGAGGCCCTCCGCCCCCGGGCCGAGGCGCGCCAAGTCAACCTCAAGAAGCTCCGCGAGGCCACCCAGACCCACTTCCCACCCCGGGGGAAGTAGTACGCGAACCCGAACACTTTGGGCGCCGCGCCCGTTGACTCACCGATACCATTCGATGCCGGCCCCTACTCCCGGCCGACGGGAGTGGAGTCTCTCCCCTTAATCGAAATTCACGCTCAGCCCCCAGCCGTGGATGTCGGTGAGCTCGACCCAGCTGGGCTTGGCCGGGAACCGGAACTCGTAGGCGATGGTATCCGACGTGCTGAGGAACACGTCCGGGACGATGGTGACCCAGCCGTAATCGAAGTCGTCCAGGGTCGCCGTGGTGCCGGCGTCGATGCCGGCGCGGCGGTTGAAGTTGATCGTGCCCCGGTTGGTGCGCAGCTCGTTCAGGTCCAGGTCCCCCGCGTGGCCTGGTAGGTCACCACGAATGGCGAGCCCGGCTGCTCGGTCAACGCGATAGCGGTATCGGTGTTTTCCCCACCCACGAAGGCGTAGGGGTGCACATGGGGGTCGAAGCCCCACTGAGCGCAAGAGCTTGCCGGATTGGCCAGCTGAAACTCCAGGGAGCAGGTGGTCTGCATGCGGATCTCGAAGTGCAGGTGGACAAATGGGGTCGAGCCGGTGGCGCCCATGGTGGCGATTTGCGCTCCGGCCGTCACCGGGTCGTCCAGCGTCACGAGGAACGATTGCAGGTGCAGGTACACCGCGTAGATGCGGTCGATCGTCGCCCCCTGCCACTCGAAGGGCGCGGCGAGGCCGTGGCGCACGATCAGCGTGTTGCCACTGTCGGGAAACTGGGGGCTGCCCACCGGAAACAGGCCCGTGACCGTGCCGCCGCCGATGGCGAGGATCGGATCGCCCAGGCTGCCGAGGTAGTCGATGCCCCGGTGGAAATCGAAGCGGCTTTCGCTAAACTTCCAGCGCGGCCCGAAGGTACTGGAGATCGCCAGTGGGGCCTGCACCGGCGCCAGAAAGCTGTCGCTGGTGGGAATGTCCGGCCCGCGGTCCACCTCGTGGCCCGAGACGAGGATGCCCTCGTCCTCGCACCCCGCCGCCAGACAAAGCACCGCCAAGCCCAAGGCGAGCCGCCAGGGCATCCTGGCTATAGAGGCCGCGCCGCGCCAAATGCAAACGCACCGCAACGGCCAGCGATGGAAGCGGTTCCTGGGAAACGACATGGGCTGAGACGGCGGCGAAGGGTTCTGAGGGCGATCCGGTATCCGCGGGGGAGGACCCAATCCATAAACGATCCGGGCGGCGGCCCCGTTCAATTGCCGCTCCACCCCGCCGGATTCGGCTCTGAACTTCAGGTCCGCCGATCCACCGGCGCCCATCGGAGGGCGCGGTGCCGGTGGCATAATGGGGCACCGCACGCCGGCGCCCGCGCTTGGCCGGACGTTGCGGGGCCTCGGGCTCAGGCGGGAGGCGCCCTGTGGAGCCGCACCCGGACGAGGGTGCCGTGGGCGTCGGGATGATCGGATTCCGTGCGGCTTTCCACCTCGATGGAGCCGCCGAAGCGCTGGACGGCTTTCTGCACCAGGGGCATGCCGAAGCCAGTGCCGCGCTCGTTCTCGGTTCCCGGGTGGGAGGTGGCCCGGTCGGTGCGGAACAGCGTCTCGAGCAAGGGCTGGGGAATGCCGATGCCCCGATCCTCGACCTCCAGGTGCACCCACTCCCCATCGTGATGGATGCGCACATTCACTTCGGAATTCCGGTAGGAAAACTTGATGGCGTTGGAGATCAGGTTGTTGAGGACGTTGTGGGTCAGGCTGACCTGCTCGGCGAGCACCAGGAAGTACTCCGGATCGCCATCGACGGCCATAACCAGTCGAATCTGCTTTTGCTCCAGCCGGTTGGCGAAGATGGTGCTGCTGGTATTGACGACCTTCGGTAGATTCACCGGCTGTATCGACAACGACTTTTTGCCCGTTTCCAGCGCGCGCAGCTCGCGCACCTGATCGATGATTTGTTCCTGGTGGTGGATGCAGTCGCCGATGTAATCGCAAAACTTCCGGGATTCCTCGCCGGCCATGCTTCTGACGATCCTCAGAAATCCGCGCATCGCGCCGATCGGGTTCATCAAGTCGTGAAGCAGAATGTGCAGCAGCGCCTCGTATTCCTCGTTTTTCTTCGAAAGCTCCTGCTGGGCCCCCCTCAAGGCGAGATGGGTTTGCACCCGCGCCAGTAACTCCTCGGCGTTGAAGGGCTTGGAGATATAATCCACGCTGCCGGCCTGAAAACCCTTGACGCGGTCCCGGGCCTCCGCGAGCCCGGATATCATCAACACCGGCACGTCGCGGAGCGCGTCGTCGGCCTTGAGTGCCCGGCAGGTCTCGTACCCGTCCATGCCGGGCATGCGGACGTCGAGCAGCACCAGATCGGGCCGCTCGGCCTGGGCGGCTTCCAGCGCCAGCTCTCCGCTCAAGGCGCGCCGAACGCCATACCCGTGGGGCGCTAGAATGCCCGCCAGCACATCGAGGTTGAGCGAATCGTCGTCGACCAGCAGGATACTTGGGGAGGGTTTCTCGAACATGGGAAGACGGATTTACGCGCAACAACACAGCGGATCGCCGCGCCCTGCGCCTGTTCCGTCATGCTGATTCGATTGTGCCGGCGCGCATCGGTGTGGCCCGAAGTGCGCCGCGCCACCGCCGATTGCCCCGGCTATATCCCCACCGTTGATACGGAAAATTATACATGAATCCGAGCAAAAGGGTCATCGAGTGATTGCGGTATCACCGCCTTGTCGCCCCGAGAGCCGTTTGTTAGATTGAGTCCAGTCCAAAATCGTGGCCCCAAATCGTGGCCCTGAATGGCGCCCCCGAACGGTGCGCCGCCCCGGTCATCCGGCGTTTCCTGGCCGGGGCAGGCTCTCGAGGGGCACCCCCAAGCCCGCCGGCGTGGCGTGAACGCGACTGCAATCGGAATCCTGGCCGACGATCTCACCGGCGCTAGCGACATCGGGGTGCAGTTCTCCAGGGCGGGTGGAGCCGTGCTGGCGATCGTT
>JAPUJL010000487.1 GCA_027296185.1 SAR324 cluster bacterium
GGCGCCAACGACGAGTTGGTCTACTGGCTCCGCCTCGGCTACAGCTTCTGAGGCGGCAGACCGGGGGGGGGCGTCGGCCCTGCTGAAAACCACCCATTCGGGCCGGGCGCTCGTGTCATCCCGAGCCCGTCGCAGGGGCCGCGCAGCCGGCCAAATTCTACAAAACCAAACGGATAGATTCTTCGCAGCTCTTTCGGCGGCTCCGGGAGAGAGCCCGGAATGACGATCGGTTACCCCCGTTCGCTTCGCTGGTGTCCCTCCTACATCCGTTCGGGAGGCGTGATGCCCAGCAAGGCGAGGCCTTCCTTGAGGAGCTGGCCGGTGGCGGCGAAGAGGGCCAGGCGGGCGTCGCGGAGCTCGGGGGTGGGGGCCTGCTTGACCGGGCTGGTCTCGTAGGTGCGGCTGAACTCCTTGCAGATCTGGAACAGCGCCCCGGCGACCATGTTGGGGCGCAGGTTGGCCTCGGCGCGCGCGACGGTGCGGTTGAAGTCGTGTAGCTCGCGGATCAGCGCCTGCTCGGTGGGCTGGCCGAGCAGGGAGAAATCGGCGCCGGGGCGGGGGGGCTCGGTCACGTGGCGCTGGACGCCGCAGATGCGGGTGTAGGTGTAGCAGAGGTAGGTGCCCGTATCGCCCTCGGTCTGGAGCCAGTCCTCCAGGTTGAAGACGATGGACTTGGCCGGGTCCTGCTTGGCCATGCCGTAGCGGATGGCCGCCACGGCGATGCGGCGGGCGGTCTCCTCGATCTCCTCGTCCGTCCAGTCGCCCCGGTGGGCCTCCAGGTAGTGGGTGAGCAGGTACGCGCGCATCTCCCGGCGCAGGCGGGAGAAGAGGATCACGTTGCCGGCGCGGGAGCTCATCTTGCCCTCGGGCAGCATCACCAGGCCGTAGGGCAGGTGCACCGAGCGCTCCGCCTGGGGAAAGCCCAGCCGCTCGAGGGTCTTGAACACCTGCTTGAAGTGGAGGGTCTGCTCGGCGCCCACCACGTAGATGGAGCGGCCGATGCCGAAGCGCTCGAACTTGATCCGCGCCAGGGCCAGATCCTTGGTGGCATAGAGGGTGGTGCCGTCGCCTTTGAGCACCAGCAGGAAGCCCAGCTGCTCCGGCTCCAGGTCGATCCCCACCGCCCCCGCGGAGCGGACGAACACGCCCCGCTCCAGCCCCTCGGCGACGATCTCCTTGCCGGGCCGGTCCATCTCCGACTCGTAGAAGACGTGGTCGAAGTGGGCGTCCAGCCAGCCGTAGATCTCCTCGAACGTGTCCAGAGACCACTGCCGGGTCTCCTGCCACAGTTCCGCGGCCTCCCCTTCCCGCGCCTCCAACTGCTGGAGCACCGCGCTGATCTCCCGGTCGTAGGCCGCGCGGCCGGCTTCCGGGGCATTCTCCAGCAGCGCCGTGGCGGCGGTGTACTGCTCCCCCAGCCATTCGCCGCGGGCCTGGGTCTCGGTGGGCGGCTCCCCGGCGCGGTGGCGGATGTACCAGAGGCACCTGGCGATGTGGGTGCCCACGTCGCCGATGTAGTTGACCGCGATCGCCTCGATGCCGTTGTAGCGGAATATGCGCACCAGGGCGTCGCCCAGGGCCACGTTGCGCATGTGGCCCACGTGGAAGGCCTTGTGGGTGTTGGGCTGGGAATACTCCACCATCACCTTCTCCCGGGGCGGTTCCCGGGGCGCCTCGGCGTTGCGGCGGAAGTAGCTCCCGTCCAGGATGGCGGGCAGGGTGCGCCGCGCCATTTCGGCGGGGTCCACGCGGAAGTTGAGATAGGGCCCGGCGGCCTCGACCGACCGCAGCAGGGGATGGGCCGCCACCTCCGCCGCCAGCGCGGCGGCCAGCTGCTGGGCGATGGCGGGCGGCGCCTTGCGCAGGGCCTTGGCCAGTACGAAGCAGGGAAAGGCGTAATCGCCCATCGCCGCGTCCGGCGGGCGCTCCACCAGCCCCTCGGGAATCTCGGGCGGGGACGCGAGGCCGGCCAACTGCCCGCGGATCAGCGAGACGATGGCGGCGGTAAAGAGGTTCATCGGCGGAGATATCGGGTAGACTTCACTGCGGTGGGTGCACCGATTCGAAATGCGAAAGGGCTTAATATTGGGTCATGCCGAGCAACGCGAGGCATCTCAACTAGGCCATCCGAGGGCCGGTTCCCGGGCGGTCGAGCCGAGATTCCTCGTTTCACCCGGAATGACGATCGGGGCACCGGGTCGCTCCAGACCGGTTACGTGCCACCGTCCCGGGCTGGCGGCCCGCACCGGTGGGAGTTTGACACCATTGCGGGCAAAACGGTAGCGTCGCGGAAACGGGAGAACATGCTTCCACCCCTACTGGGCCGGCCGAGTGGACTGGCCGGGTGAACTGGCCGGGCGGACTGGCCGGGTGGGTTGGCGGAAGGGGTTCTCCATTCCGCCGGGCGCGGACGGATCATGGACGATCGGCAACAGACCCTCCTCACCGGACCGGATGACGGCGAGACCCTCGTCGGCATACTGGATCACATCACCTTTCAGAACGCGGAAAACGGCTTCCTGGTGGGCCGCTTCATCCGCGAGGACGCGCGGCAGCCCATCACGATCAAGGGCAGCCTGTACAACGTCCGCGAGGGGCAGACGCTCAAGCTGTGGGGGGCGTGGGAACACCACCCGGACTACGGGCGGCAGTTCGCCGTGGGTGCCTTCCTGGCCATGGAGCCCCAGACGATCGAGGGTATCCAGCGGTTCTTGATCTCCGC
>JAPUJL010000488.1 GCA_027296185.1 SAR324 cluster bacterium
TTCATATCAAGGACGCGCAGGGCGGCCTCCGTTGCCTCGCTCGCCGGCACCGTCCCGAAATCGTCATAGAACCTGCCGGCGAGCCAGCGCCGAAAATTCTTGGACCTAATAGCCCAGTTTTCCACGTGCCCGTCGATCGGCACGCTGGCGAACGGCTCCCGGTTCGGGCAGTGCCAGAGCTCGGCGGCCTCCTCGGCGATCCCCACCAGGCGGTCCCGCTGCGGCGGCGAAGCACCGTCTCCGCCCCGGCCGGGGCCAGGTTTTCTTTCAGGCGCACCGTCCGCACCCGTCCGTGGCGGCGGCGGGACCGCTTGGTCCACCAGCGCGCGAGCCCGTTCCTCGTCCCAGCCCTCGGCCAGGGCGTCGGCGGCGTCCCAGCCGCTCTTCACCCCCGCCGGCGGCGTGATCACCGTGGCCGTGACGCCGATCGCCGCCAACACGCGGCACACAACATCCGCGTATTCAACGCCGGGAATATCGGCGTCGGGCCAAACCGTCACCCGGCGGCGGGCGAGCCCGGTCCAGTCCGCCTTCGCCGCGGCCTTCGACCCCCCCGGCGAGGTGACCGCCACACACCCGGGCAGGAGCGCACCGGCCGCGTCGGCGGCCTTCTCGCCCTCGGTGATGATCACCGGCATCTCGGGATGCGCCGACAGGCTGTCCAGCCCATAGAGCGGCCTGGGCACGTCCCAGCTCTTCCAGCGCCATTCACCTGGCCCGTCCGACGCGGGCTCGCACCAGGTCAAGAACGAGAAGTCCTTGGCGCCGTCTGGCCCATCGAAACGCAGCACGTAGCCGAGGAGGGCGCCGTCCTTGCCGTGGTAGCCCCATCGCGCCGAGGGCACCCCCCGCGTTGGATGGGCGGCGGGCGCCGGCGGCGCGTCTGAGGGCACGGGGACAACCGCCCGCCAGTCCCGCCCGCGGGAGAGACGCGCAGGCGAATGCCGTCCGCCCGGCAGCGGGTCGAACATGGCTTTCTCAGTCATATCCGGAGATCCCCAGCATGGCCGCGAGCCGGCGCCCCGCCACGGCCAGGCCGCACCCCGCGAGGTAGGCCGCCAGGCTCACCGTATCCCCACCACTATCGCCGATAGCGAAGTCCGCCCACCGGCTCGTCCTCAGGTTGATCTTGAAACTTCCGAGGCGTTTGTCGGCACGCCGCGGATTGAGGGCCAAGTACTCATCGCCCTCGATCCGCCCGCGCGGCAGCCACCGCGCCAGGATCGCCGGCAGATCGTTCAGCGCGGCCCGGTTGATTGCGGCGAAGTCAATGCGGCGACGGCTAGGCATGGCAGTTGGAAGTCCTGAGATTGCTGTCCACGATCTTTTGCAGGATGCGGGTGGTCGTCCTCAGGTAGCGCAGAAACCGCTCCTGCGCCCCACAGCGCTCGCCAGCCTGCTGTTGGTTTCGCTGATCCGACGTTCCATGTCGGCGAGTTCACCGGTGAGGTCCTGCCATTATTTGTAGGCGGCCGCGACGCCGCGGTCCGCCATCCCGTCAGTGTTTTCAATCACATTCTGTCCCCGTGCCGAATCTCGTAACCGCTAGCTCGAGCTCCCGCGCCACGATGGTCGCCGCCACCGAGACCAGCAGCGCGTTCGGCGGATAATCGAGCGGGTCTGGCTCGGCATCGACCAGGAAGGCGCCCAAGGCCTCGGCGAAGTCAGAGCATGTGTGTTCCAGCGCCCTCAGACTCTGGTTGAGGCTGTCCCGGGGCCATTCCGGCAGGTGTCGGATGGCCTCGCGTTGGTCGCGAACGTCGTTCACCCGGGATCGCAGGATGCCCACCGCGTCCCTCAGCGCCAGCGGCCAGTCGTTGCCTGCCTTGGCCACGTGGACCACCGCACGCAGGAACGCTTCGCCGGGCACGGGGTCCTTAGGCATCTCCCGGGTCGTCCGCCTGCTCCAGGCCGACTCTATCTGACGTGGAACGGCGCCGATTCGACCGGAGCCAATCGTCCAGGTCCGCAACCCTGTAAACGATCCGGCCGCGGCCCAGTCCGAGGCGACAAAAAACGGGACCACCACCGTAGCAGCGCAGCTTCTCCAATAGGGCCTTGGAAACGCAGCAATACTTCGCCGCGGCGGATGTATCCAGACAACTGTTAACCATCACGTCCTAACTTCCTCTTTCAAGGACGGCTTTTTTGTCTCACAGAACGTGATGGGATAAAACTGGGAGGGGAATATTTATTGAGGGGTTTTGTTTTTAAGTCTTTAATCCATTGGAAGTCGTGGCTTTCTTCGGCGGCCTTTAATAAAACCAGGATCTTTCCATTTTGATATATGGGCTTTTTTCCAGGCCTTCTCGGCCCCCGTTTGCGACAGTTCGGGTTTCTCGTTCCTCAGCTCGCTTAAAATCTCTGCCTTCGGTTTCCGGTCCTGCGGCTTCCCAGCGGCGATCAAAGCCTTCCAGACCTTGTATTTTTCCTCCAGCCTTTCCTTCGCCCAACGCACAAACTTGGTGCTGTCCTGCCACCTGCGGGGGCGAAACACCATGACGAACACATAGCTGCGTACGTGTTCCAGGTACTCCTCCCCCGAGCGGGCTCCGACGCACCAATTGGCAGCGATCGCGTGCTGCGTGTGATCCGAGAAGGATTTCCATTGGGCGAGCGAACTATCGGGAGGATCGGGGGTTCGCAGATCGATTTCCTTGTGTTCTATAGCCTCCACGAGCACTTTGCGACACTGCGCCACCACCGGCCAATATCGCCGGTCTTTCCAATCGTCATCTGGGAATGGGGGACTAGTGGGAACCCAGACCTTATTCTCTACAGCCTCCCGATAGGCCTCCGGGGCGTTCGCCTCAAGCCAGCGCTCAATCGTTACGCCTTCTACCCATTCCGCATCCGTGATGGGGCCTTTGTCGGACATCGCACCCCCTCACCAGGCGCACCTCACGAAAGGAAGGGCGGCGCGGCGG
>JAPUJL010000489.1 GCA_027296185.1 SAR324 cluster bacterium
CACCGCCCCGCGCAAGCAGTAACCGCAGTACCGGTCGCGGTCCACGTCCTCGCCGTGGTCGAGCCGCAGCCGGTGTTCCACGACGATCAGGCCGGCACGGCGAAACCCGGCTGGAGACTCGGCGGCGATATCGATCAGCCCCACCGTGTTGTCGCCCCAGTGCACCACCGCCAGCCATCGCCCGTCGGGGGACGCGGCGAGGTACTTGGGGATCGGGCCGGTATCGATCACCCGCACGATCTCCTCCCGGCGCGTATCCACCACCGCCACCGCGGAGGGAAGGGCGCCCAGCCGGTCGGTGTCCCGGCGGTAGTAGGAAATCCACAGGTAGCGGCCCCCGTGGGTTTCCGCGAATTCCACCGGCTTGCCCGAAAAGCGGTTGGGATGTTCAAGCTCGCCGCCCGCGGGAAAGGCCGCCCAGGCTGCACCGGCTTCCGTGCCGGCGAACAGCCCGCCCTCGCCCTCGCCGAAGCGGTGGAGAATCACCTTGCGACGCACCAGGCGCTGGGCGTCGTAGACGAGGGTCGAGAAACCCTCCAGGGCGTTCACGTAAGCCCGGGCGCCGTCTCCGGTCAGGTGCACCGACTTGGGGGAGAAGACGTAGCGGTCGAAGACGTCCGCGGGGTGCGCGGGGTCGGGGTCGTAGTGCTGAAACCGGGCGATCAGCTCCAGGGCGAGCCTCCCACGGTCGCCGGGGCCAGGCCCTTCGACCCGGGTGCCGATGGGCACCCGCACCAGCGGCTCGACTTTGCCCTCCAGTTGCTCCCGGGCCCGTTGCAGATACTCGGGCAATACCGGCTCGTCCAGCTTCAGCCCCGCGGCGATCTCCCAGTGGCGCACGACGTCCTCCCAGCGGCCGAGCACCCAGTAGCTCCAGCCCAGCTCGTAGTGTGCCCGCGGGTGGAACGGGTCGATTTCCAGCGCCCGCCGATAGGCCTCGATGGCCTCCACAGTGCGCCGCTCCCGCTGTAACGCGAAGCCCGCGCGGTAGGCCCCTTGCGCCCTCGCCGCGAGGTCCGACGCAGCGGGCGCCGCGGTGGCCGGCAGTGGATCGGGCAGGGTGGCCGGTTCCTGAGCCGGAATTTGGAGTGGGAGCGCCAGCAGGACCCATCCCAGCAGGACGCGCCCCAGCAGGACGCGCCCCGACAGGACCGTGGCCAGAGAGGAGATTGGGACGGTGCCGACGGTTCCCCTCCCGCGACCCCTCTCTTCGACAGGACTCGGGACAGGCCCTGAGTTGCAGCGAAGGGAGCAGGCAAAGCTCTTGCCTTCCCCGTCATGGGGGAGACCCGCCCTCAGTGCAGTCGAAGGGGCCAGGGAGGGGGAAAAAATCCAGCAGGCCGATTGCCGGGCATGGGCACCCATGGCGCAGGGTAGCATGGGCGGCGGAACGGCTGCCACGGGCTGCGAATTTTGCTATGGGATATCCTTGCCGCGCCGGGCAGGCGACACGGGGCGCGGGACGCTCGCGCACGGGCACCGCCAATCGAGGAGCAGGCGCAGGCATGGAGCAAGGACTGGAAGGCATCCGCGTCGTCGAGCTGGCACAGGGCATGGCGGCTTCCGTCGCGGGTAAGCTCATGGCCGATCTGGGCGCCACCGTGCTCAAGGTGGAGCCGCCGGGCGGCGATCCTATGCGCCACGAGGGCCCCTTCCCCGGCGGGCGGCCCGGTGCGGAATCGGGGGGATTGTTCGCCGCCCTGCACGCCGGCAAGCGTAGCGCCGTGCTCGATCTGTCCACCGAGGAGGGCCGGGCGCGCCTGGCCGAGCTGGCGGTCCGCGCGGACATCCTGCTGCACGATTATCCGCCGCCGCGCATGGCCGCGGCGGGTCTGGACTACGCCCGATTCTCCGCCGCCAATCCGCGCCTGGTCATGCTCTCCATCACGCCTTTCGGGCAGGGCGGCCCCTACCGGGACTATGCCGCCGCGGACCTGACCGTGATCCACGGCGGCGGATGGGCGTGGCTCTCACCGACCGCCTCGGCGGATACCGCGCTTCCGCCGCTGGCGCCCTTCGGGCAGAACGCGCTGATCATGGCCGGCGTACACGGCGCCGTGGCGGCGCTGGGTGCGTACACCGGCGCGCTCACCCATGGCCGCGGCGAACACATCGACCTCTCGGCGCAGGAGGTAGTCCTCTCCATGCTCGAGATGAACCTGATTCGCTACACCTACCAGGGTCTGGAGGCCTCCCGCGTGGGGATTCACCTGTTCGGGCCCTGGGGCTTCTACCCCTGCCAGGACGGCTTGATCTTCCTCGTCGTGGCGGAGGAGGATCAGTGGCAACGGCTGAAGGAGTTCATGGGCCGGCCCGAGTGGGCCGAGCTGGAGGTCTTCGGCGACATCTACCTGCGGGGGGAAAACGCCGATTTCCTCGACCTGAACTTGAGCGAGTGGACTGCCGAATGGAAGGTGATGGAACTCTTCCACGCCTGCCAGCAGCGCCGCATCTGCGTGGCGCCCGTTTCTACCTATGGGCAACTGGCCGCAGAGCCGCACCTGCGGGAGCGGGGGTTCTTCGTGGAGCACGAGCATCCGCGTCTGGGCAAGCTGACCCTGCCCGGCGCGCCCTGGCGGCTGGGCAAGCCCTGGTGGGCGTTGCGGGGACCGGCGCCGGAGTTGGACGAGGCGAAGGGTGCCCTCGACGGCGTGCTCCCCGCGCGAAAGGTTGCTCCGGCGGCGAACGCCACCGCCACTGTAACCGCCACAGGAACCACCATCGTGGAGGGGCGCGCGCCCCTGCCGCTGGAGGGGGTGCGGGTGCTGGATCTCACCTGGGTGTGGGCCGGCCCCTACTGCACAATGCAGTTGGCCCATCTCGGCGCCGAGGTGATCAAGGTGGAATCGGAGTTGCGGCCGGATCTGGCGCGGCGCATCCGCATCTACCCGGAGGGAATGGAGGAGGGGCTCAACCGGGCGGGATACTTCAATCAGTACAGCCAGGGGAAGAAGAGCGTCACGGTCAACCTGGCCAAGCGCGAAGGCGTGGAGCTGGTCAAGCGCCTGGCGCGCCACTGCGACGTGGTGGTGAACAACTACGCCACGGGCGTCACCGAGCGGCTGGGGCTCACGCCGGAGATTCTCCACGAGGTGAATCCGGAGCTCATCGTGGCCTCCATCTCCGGCTATGGCCAGACCGGTCCCTTGCGCGAGTACATGGGCTACGGCCCGGCCATCGTGCCCCTGGGCGGGCTCACCTCCATCACCGGCTACGACGACGGCGCGCCGCGGGAAGTGGGGACCTCCTCCGGCGATCCGACCGGAGGCATCTACACCGCCTACGCCATCTGCGCCGCCCTGGCCGCCCGCAAGCGCAACGGCGGGGGACAGACGATCGAGCTGTCCCTCTGGGAGGCGATGCTCTGCTCCGGCATCGAGGGCTGGATGGGCCATCTGCTGGATGCGGGCTACCGGCCCATGGGCAACCGCGACCCCCGCTGGGCACCCCACAACGTCTACCGCTGCGCGGGCGAGGACCGCTGGATCGCGCTCGCCGTCACGGACGACACCCAGTGGCGCGGGCTCTGCGAGGCCATCGGCCGGCCCGCCCTAGCGGACGACCCGCGCTTCCGTGACCTCGCGGCCCGGAAAGCCCACGAGGACGAGCTGGATGCGCTCCTGGCCGAATGGATCGCGCCCCTGGAGCGCTGGGAGGCGACGCGCCGGTTCCAGGCCGCGGGCGTCCCCGCCTTTCCCTCCATGAGCAACAAGGATCTCACCGAGGACCCGCACCTGGCCGAGCGGCAATACTTCACCCGCCTGACCCACCCGGAGGTCGGGGTACGCACCCACGGCGGAATTCCCTGGCGCCTGGCCCACGGCCCCAACGGCGTCCGCAGCCCCGCCCCGCTGCTGGGTGCCCACACGGACGAAATCATGGCCAACCTGCTCGAATTGTCCCCCGCCGAAATCGCCCGTCTCAAAAAAAACCAGGTGCTGGCATAGACGATTCACGGAGCAATCTCTCGTTACCTGCGCGCCTTGTGCTAAAGGGAGTGGGACATCCTCGGGAGAACG
>JAPUJL010000049.1 GCA_027296185.1 SAR324 cluster bacterium
GGGTGCTCGGTATCGATCGACTCTACACATTTTCCGTAAGTGGAAACTTGCGTAAAAGGGGGGCGTGGGGGGACGCGTTCCCCCACATGCAGTTGGATTCGGGTTGGAAAACGACCGAGGTGCCATGAACACGCTGATCCGCAATGCCCTGATCGTCAACGGCGACGGAGAGACCGAACCTTACGCCGGCGACGCGCTGATTGAAGGCGACCGCATCGTCCACCTGGGCGAGGTGCCCGCCTCCGCCGCCTCGGGCGCCGACAGCACCGTCGACGCGGACGGGCTGACGCTGGCCCCGGGGTTCATCGATTGCCACAACCACGGGGCCCTGGGCGGCACCCGGCCCGGCAGGAACGGCATCCCCGTCGCCTGCGAGAACGCGCTGCTGGGCGGCGTCACCAAGCGCATCTGCGGCACGGACGGGCTTTCCCCCGCTCCCGTGGCGCCGGAGCACCGGGCCGACTACGCCGCGCTGCTCAAGCCCCTGGACGGGGAGATCGGCGAGGACTGGAACTGGTCGACCCTGGAAGAATTCCAGGCCTGGCACCGGGGCCGTTCGATCACGGACATGGGCGTGCACGTGGGCCACAGCGCCGTCCGGCGGCTGGTCATGGGCAATGCCGCCCGCAAGGCCACCGAGGACGAGACGCGCCAGATGATGGCGGTGATCAAGCGCGAGGCGCCCCGCGCCATCGGATTTTCCACCGGGCTGATCTACAACCCGGCGGTGTTTTCCGACGAGCGGGAGCTGGCGGCGCTGATCCGCGCGTTCAACGAGGTAAAGCCGGGAGGCTTCTTTCCCCACATCCGCAACGAGAGCGACGCCATCCTGGACGCCATGGGCGAGGCGATCAACGCGGCCATCGAGGGCGGCGGCGCCTACGGCAACGAGCACACCAAGGTCGGCGGGCCGCGCAACTACGACAAGATCGGCCAAGTGGAGGGTCTGCTCACCTCCGCGGCGGACAACGTCCCGTCCATGGAGAACATGTACCTCTACACCGCCGGCAGCACCACCGGCGACGCCATCTTTCCGCCGGAGTTCCGCAGCGGCACCCGCGACGAGTTCATGGGGCACCTGCGCGAGCCGTCCTCGCGGCGCAAGATGTTCGAATGGATCCGCAGCGGCTCGGCCACCTGGGAGAACTTCATCGATTTTTGCGGCGGGCTACAGGGCATCCAGATCGCCGGCATCAAGGAGGGGGTGGGCGATGCCTTCCTCGGCAAGCGGCTGGGGGACGTGGCCGCGGCGCGGGGCTTTCCCGACCTGGACAGCTTCGAGGCCCACGACGCCGTGTTCGATTTCTTCGTGGAGAACGACGGGCTGATCACCATTATCTCGCACCACGGCGACGAGCCCACGGTGCAGCGGCTCTTCAAGCGGCCGACCATGGCCATCTGCACCGACGGGCTCATGCCCGGCCCCGGCCAGAAGCCCCACCCGCGCTCCATCGGCGCCTTCCCCAAGGCCCTGCGCTACGCCCGGGAACTGGGCGTGCCGCTGAAGGAGATCGTGTACCGCATGACGGCCATGCCCGCGGCCTTCTTCCACATCGAAAGCCCGGTGCTGCGGCCGGGCGCCGATGCCTCGCTGGTGCTGTTCGACTGGGAGCGCGTCCGCGAGCTTAACGACTACGAGGACCCGACCATTCCCCCCGAGGGCATCGAGCGGGTCTGGGTACACGGCACCCTGGTGCTCGAGGGCGGCACCTTCCACATCCCCCACCCCTACCCCGGCCGCATCCTGCAGACGGTGCCGGTGGCCTGAGGGGGGCTCTGAGTGCGGTTTCCCTTTGAAGTCGGCCTTGATACACTTCGAGCACGTACTGACCTAGAGTCATGTCATGAGCGCCACAACTTTCGACACCCTCACCTACGCCAAAAAACTCCGCGAGGCGGGCTTCACGGAACAGCAGCGGAAGCCCAGGCTGAGGCCTTGAAGGCTGTGGTCGACGACAATCTTGCGACCAAACAGGACCTCAAGGAATTGGAGGCCCGGATTACGCACGAAATGAAGCAGATGGAATCCCGAATTACGATTCGCTTGGGCGGGATGATCGTGGCGGCCGTCGTCGTCCTTGCCGTGCTGATGAAAATTCTCTGATTCGTCCCCAAGCCATCCCCCAATCCCTTCGCTGCCAAGTGGCGCGGGCCGGGCTATCCCACGCCGAAGCGGCCGAGCCGAGCCACCGGGGTAAGGCCGGAACACGCCCCGCCCGGCCTCGGTTCCTACACCACGTTGAACAAGAAGATGGGGATGAAGGCGGTAAAGTTGAAGCCGATGTGGAAGGCGACGGGGGGCCAGAGGGCGCCGTGGCGCTCCCGGAGCCAGGCGAGGAGCCAGCCGCAGAGGAAGATGCCCGTCAGGGCCGGCCAGTAGGTGCCGGTCTGGAAGGCGTGCAGCGCGGCGAAGAGCAGGGTCACCAGCATGGCCGCGGTGAGGAAGCGGCAGCGCCGCCGCATGGCGGGGAAGAGCAGGCCGCGGAAAAGGACCTCCTCCAGCAATGGGGCCAGCCCCACCGCCACGACGAAGAAGAAGGCCATGCTCCAGAAGCCGCCGGCGAGGAACACGTCGAAGAGGAACTGCTGATCCTCCGGCGGCGGAAAGAAGGCCACCAGCACGGCGGTGGCGAACTGCAGCAGGAATCCGCCCAGGAACGGGGCGATCAACCGCAACGGCGGAAAGGCGCCCAGGCCCAGGGAACTCCAGAGGGGTTGGCGGTGGCGCCGCACCAGCAGCCAGTAGACCCCCAGCCCGGTCACCAGATAGGAGGCCAGGAGCCCCACGGGCAGGCTGTAGAGCACCAGCTTGCCGATGTCCCCGCTGGAAGAGAGGCCCGGCATCAGCCGGCCCACCACCGCGAGGGCGATGCCGGAAAAGAGCAGCTGGGCGCCGAAGAACAGGGCCAACAGGACGAACGCCTCCCACGCCGCCCAGGCGGGGCCGGGGCGCCGCTCCGGGGCTGCGGGGGTACCGGGAGGCTGCGGCGGGATGGAGTCCGGCCCAGGGGTGGCGGGCTCGGCATCCAAGTGAACCACCGGCGCTTGGGGCGGGATCTGTGGGCTATCGGCCGGCAACGACGTCGTGCTCGATCAGGGAGGCGATGCGCGCGGAATCGTATTCGAGTTCCTCCAGCACCTCGCGGGTGTGCTCGCCCAGCGCGGGCGGGCGTCTGGGGGGCGGGGCGCCGTTGCCGTCCCGCAGGAAGGGCAAGCCCGAGAGCCGCAACTTGCGCCGGTCCTCGTCCTCGACCTCGATCAGGGTGCCGATGGCATGCACCTGCTCCTCCTGCATCAACTCTTCCAGGTTGTTGACCGGCGCGCAGGGCACCCCCGCCTCCTCCAGCATCGCGACCAGCTCGTCCCGGCCGTACCGGGTCAGGGCCGCCTGGATTGCCGTGAGGCAGGCTTCCCGGTTGGCCACCCGGCTGAGGTTGTCCTTGAAGCGCGGATCGTCGATCAGCCGCTCGAGACCCACGGCGCGGCACAGCCGCTCGTAGAGATTCTGGTTGGCCGAGGCGATCATGATCGGGCGGTCGGCCGTGGAAAACACCTGGTAGGGCACCACCATGGGATGGGCCGAACCCAGGGGCTGGGGCACCTGGCCGCCCTGGAAGTAGTTGGTGACCTGGATGCTCATCAGCCCGAGGGAGGTTTGCAGCAAGGAGGCCTCCACCTTACAGCCCCTGCCCGTGCGGTCCCGGTCGAACAGCGAGGTCACCACCGCCAGCGCGGCGGTGATGCCCGTGCTCATGTCGTGGTAGGAGACCCCGCAGCGTACCGGCTCTCCCTCCGGCTCCCCGGTCATGCTCATCACGCCGTTGTAGGCCTGCATCAGCGCCTCGTAACCGGGAGCGGAGGCGCGGGGACCGACGCTGCCGAAGGCCGTGATGGAGGCGAAGATCAGCCGCGGATTGATCTGCTTCAGGGACTCGTAGTCCAGCCCGAACCGTTCCATGGTGCCGGTCTTGAAGTTCTCCACCAGCACGTCCGCCTTGGCGGCCAGGTCGCGGACGATTTGCGCCCCCTCCGGGGTCTTCAGGTCGACCACGATGCTGCGCTTGTTCAGGTTGAGGGCCTTGTAGGTCGCCCCCGCGTTTCCCACCATGGGCGGCCACGTGCGGCTCTCGTCGCCCTTGCGATCCTCCACCTTGACCACGTCCGCCCCCAGCATGGAAAGCAGCAACGTGCAGTACGGACCCGCCAGCACGCGGGACAAATCGACGACGCGGATGCCGGCCAGCGGCGGATTCACGGAACTCATGGATACGGCTCTCCTCGGGTCTGCGGTAACGGCCTTCTGATGTGACGGCCGCCCTCCTCGGCGCCTGTCGGGTGGACGGGGGTCTTCGCTCGCCGGCCTGGTTTCGAGAGCCCCTTGGCCGGCCTCGGTTTAGAAACGGATCAGTATACGATATTGGCCGGGCGAGCAAAACCGGACCCCTCACACCTCATTCCGCCGACGATTGCAGTGCGGATCATCTGCCGCGTTCTCCCGAGGATGTCCCACTCCCTTTAGCACAAGGCGCGCAGGTAACGAGAGATTGCTCCGTGAATCGTCTATGCCAGCACCTGGTTTTTTTTGAGGCGGGCGATTTCGGCG
>JAPUJL010000490.1 GCA_027296185.1 SAR324 cluster bacterium
CGCCTTGAGAAAGGCATAGCCGCCCGTGCCGCTGGTGTGGAGCTTGTACACGTCCGCCCCGGCCCGCCGCGCCGAAATCCGCCCGCCGGCCCAGTTCCTCCGTTAACGACACCCACGAGTTCCCCGCACCGCCGCACCCCAGCCCGCGCCTCTCGAAAGTAGCCTCGATACCAATTCCCTACCTCGCCAGTAGCTACTCTGTCACAGGATATGGTGACAGTAGGTCAGTTCCGTGATAACGTTTCGACATTAGGCCCCGCGGCGATCGGCGAAGCACGGAACGGAACCGGGCCGAGGCAAAATGGAAAGCTCCCATCGAATCGTACAGAGCAGCGCACAGGCGCTGCCGCACCTGCTTCCCGAGTCGCTCCGGGCGCAGCTGGCCCTGCCGGTGCTGGTGCTCTCCCAGTTCCTGGCGCTGACCCTCTGGTTCAGCGGCAGTGCGGTCCTGCCGGCCCTGACGCGGGACTGGGGCCTGACCCAGAGCGACGGCGGGCTGCTGCTCTCGGCGGTGAACGCCGGATTCATCCTGGGCACGCTGGTGCTCTCGCTGTTCAACCTGGCCGACAAGTTCTCGCCCAGCCGGGTCTTCCTCATCTCCGCCCTCATCGGCGCGGGGGCCAACTGGCTCTTCGCGGAGGCCGCCACCGGCCTGGCGGATGGGTTGGCGTACCGGTTCGTGACGGGCGCGGCCCTGGCCGGGCTCTACCCGGTGGGGATGAAGCTGGTCGTCACGTGGTTTCCCCACCGGGCCGGGAGCGCCCTGGGGTGGCTGGTGGGCGCGCTGACCCTCGGGTCGGCCTCGCCGTACCTGTTCCGCTCCCTGGGCGCCGAGCTGCCCTGGCACGTGGTGATGGCCGCCACCTCTTCCCTGGCGGCGATCGCGGGCCTGCTCGTGGTGGCGCTGGGGGACGGTCCTCATTCCGTCCCGGCGCGCAAGGTGGATCTGCGGATGATCTACCGCATCTTCACGATCCCCGGGTACCGTGGGGCGGCGCTGGGTTACTTCGGTCACATGTGGGAACTGTATGCCTTGTGGGTGCTCTCGCCGCTGTTGGTGCAGGCGGCACTGACGCCCCTGGGTCTGGCCTCCCCCCAATGGATCGCCCTGGGTGCCTTCGCGGTGATCGGGCTCGGAGCCCTGGGCTGCATCGGCGGCGGCATCGTCAGCCGCCGGGTCGGGAGCCTGAAGGTGGCGGCGGTTTCCCTGGGGATCTCCGGCGCGCTGTGCATCGTCTCCCCGCTGCTGCTCGGCTTCAGCCCCTGGCTCTACCTGGGAGCGCTGGCGGTGTGGGGCATCTTCGTGGTGGCCGATTCGCCCCAGTTTTCCGCACTTTCCGCCCGCACGGCGCCGCCCGAATACGTGGCGACCGCGCTGACGGTGCAGAACGGGATCGGCTTCGCCCTCACCATCGCCTCGATCGAGCTCACCACTCGCGCCTTTACCTGGCTGGGCCCGGAGGTCTCCTGGCTGCTCGCCCCGGGGCCGGTGCTGGGGCTGTGGCTGCTCCTGCACCGCAAGAACCGCGGCCCCGCCTAGCGCCCGCGCACCTTTCTACATTCCGGCGAATCCCGACCCTCGGGAATCCCTACGACGCGGGGTGTCCGCCCGAGTGCGGCCAAGGGCGGCGACGCCCCTGCGCCTCGCATGAGACACGCCTCGCACAAGACAGCCGCCCCTGGGCCTCGCCGGGCTTGCGCTCGCCTATTCCGCGTTGAGCAGGAGCCTATTCCGCGTTGAGCAAGAGATTGTCGATGAGGCGGATCTTGCCGATCCGCACGGCGATCACCGCCCAGGCGGTCCCTTCGATGCCGTCCAGCCCGGCGAAAGTCTCCGGGTCCACGACGGCGGCGTAGTCCACCTCCGCCCGCGGTTCGGCGCGCAGCACCTCCTCCATCGCCGCGCACAACCGGGGGCCCCTGCGCTCGCCGCCGGCAAAGGCCTTCTGGGCCGCGCACAACGCCCGGTAAAGGACGGTCGAGGCGCGGCGATCCTCCGCGTCCAGATAGGCGTTGCGGGAACTCATGGCCAGGCCGTCGGGCTCCCGCACGGTGGGGCACACGACGATCTCGGTGAGCATGCCCAGGTCGGCGGCCATGCGGCGCACGACCACCGATTGCTGGGCGTCCTTCTGACCGAAGTAGGCCCGCTCGGGCTGGGTGAGGCAGAGCATCTTCGCCACCACCGTCGCCACCCCCTGGAAGTGGCCGGAGCGGTGGGCGCCCTCCAGCACCGAGGAGAGCGCCTCTACGTTGACGGTCGTCTGGAAGCCCGGGGGATAGACCCCCTCCACCTCCGGCGCGAGGACGTAATCGGTCCGCTCCTCCCGCAGCAGTGCCAGATCGCGCTCCATGTCGCGCGGGTAAGTACCGAAGTCCTCCCCCTCGCCGAACTGGGTGGGGTTGACGAAGATCCAGACCACCACCACCTCGTTCTCTTCCCGCGCCCGGCGCACCAGGGAGAGATGGCCCTCGTGCAGAAAACCCATGGTGGGAACGAGCCCCAGCGAGCGAGGCAGGCTGGGCCGGAACGCCTTCCATTCCTCCAGGGAACTGTAGATTTTCATTCGGTGATTCGTTCCCATCGCGCGTCGAAAACCCCGCTTCACCCCGGTTTGTGCTAGGAAATGTACCCCATCGAGCGGGCGGGATGAAGCCCCACCGTTCTCTCACCGCGACCCAGCGCCAGGACCCTCAATGGCCGACCCGCCCCTCCACGAACGAACCATCGCCGAGCTTTCCGCGCAAATTCACAGCGGGGCATTATCGCCCGTGGAACTGACCGAGCACCTGCTCGCGCGCATCGAGCGCTACGACGCGGCGCTCAATGCCTTTCGCCTGGTACTGGGCGAGCGGGCCCTGGCCGAGGCGCGGGCGGCCGAGACGGCGCTGAAGGCCGGCGCCAGCCTGGGGCCGTTGCACGGGATACCCTATGCCCTCAAGGACCTGCTGGACGTGAAGGGCTATCCCACCACGGCGGGCTGGCCGCGGCGGGAGGATCACGTCGCCGGCGAGGACTCCACCGTGGTGGCGCGGCTGGCGCGGGCGGGGATGATTCTGCTGGGCAAGACCAATCTGGTGCAGTTCGCTTACGGCGGCGTGGGGATCAACCACCATCACGGCACGCCCCGCAACCCCTGGAACCCGCGGGATCACTGCGTGCCGGGCGGCTCCAGCAGCGGCTCGGGCGTGGCCGTGGCGGCGGGGCTGGCGCCCATGGGCATCGGCTCGGATACCGGCGGGTCGGTGCGCATCCCCGCCTCCCTCAACGGGACGGTGGGGCTGAAGACCACCGTGGGCCGGATCAGCAAACACGGCGTGTTCCCGCTCAGCCCGAGCCTGGATACCATCGGCCCGCTTACCCGCTCGGTGGAGGACGCGGCGCTGACCTACCAGGCCATGCACGGACCCGATCTCCGCGATCCGCTGACCGCGAACTTTCCCCTGCACGACACGCTCGCCACCCTCAAGAGCGGGGTGAAGGGCATGCGCATGGCCTTCGCCGAATCGGTGTTCTGGGAGGAGCTCGATCCCGATGTGGAGAAAGCCGTGCGGGCCTGCGGCCAGGTCTTCCAGGATTTGGGCGCGAACGTGGAGAGCGCCGCCTTCCGCGAGGCCGAGGATGCGCAGAAGCTCAACCCGCGCGGGCTGGTCATCGCCTGCGAAGCGTACAGCCTGCACCAGGAGGTTCTGGAAAACCACTTCGACGAGATCGACCCCATCGTGGCCCACCGCGCCATCCGGGGAAAGGACGTGACGGCGGCGGAGTACATCCGGCTCACCACCGCCTGGGAGGGCCTCCGCGCGCGGGCGCAGGAGGCCATGCGCGATCTCGACGTGCTCCTGGTGCCCAGCACGGCCATTCCCGCCCGGCCGCTGAAGGAGGCCGACGGCGGGATCGAGGTCTACTCCAAACACAACCTGATGTACCTGCGGAACACTGCCATCGGCAACATCCTCAACCTTTGCGCGGTCTCGGTGCCCTGTGGATTCACCTCCCAGGGCATGCCGATCGGACTGATGATCTACGGCAAGCCCCACGCCGAGGCGACGGTACTTCGTGCCGCGTACGCCTACGAGCAGGCGACCGAGTGGCACACCCGCGTCCCGGAACTCTCCTGGGCGGCCGCAAGCGCCGGCTAGTCCGCCGCCGCCCAGACCCACGTCACGGGACGTAAGTCGAAATTGAATTCGCGAGTGCCGCGGCCCTGGCCTCGCGGCGTTCTATAAATCCCCTTCCTTGACACCCCCCGAGGCCCTACCTACCATCGGATAGGGGCCTCGCGCCCTTGCGGCGGGGGCCGGGGGCTAACGACTCGATGGTAAGCGGCGATGGAAGCGGCGATCGAATCCGTGCTGAAGGAGTTTCACGAACGCTCCGAGCGGGAGGGGGAGCTGTACCGGAGCCTCTCCTCCGAGGAGTTCCATGCACGGATCGACGAGTTCCTGCTCCCCATCGGTCCGGAAGCCGGGCGGCTGGTCAACATGCTGATCAAGACCCGTGGCGCCCGCGCCATCGTCGAGGTGGGCACCTCTCACGGGTACTCGGCGGTGTGGTTGGCCGAGGCGGCACGAGCGACAGGGGGCCATGTGACCTCCTTCGACATCCATGCCGGCAAGCAGGAATACGCCCGTCAGGCGCTGGAACGGGCGGGGCTTGCCCAATTTGTGGAATTCGTTCTGGGGGATGCCCAGGAGTTGATTCCCCAGTTGCCGGGGAGCGTCGAATTCGCCCTGGTCGATCACTGGAAGTCGCTCTACGTGCCCTGCTACGAGGTGTTGCTGCCCAAGCTGGCCCCGGAGGCGCTGATCGTGGCGGACAACATGATCTTCCCGGAGGATCGGGAAGGACACATCCAGGCCTATCTGGAGCGGGTCCGTGGCACGACCGGCATGGAGACCGTCACGGTGCCCATCGGGAACGGCCTGGAGTTGAGCCGCTACGCCGCCCCCTAGGGCTCCGGCGCGCGCCGCGACGAACGTGCTGGGTTTCCGGATGCGGCCTGCGCCGATCGCCCTGAACCACCGCTCCCAACCGTGTGGACCATGAACTGGGCAATGAACTGGCCGATGAACGGGATCGTCGGGATCTTCCTGGTCCTGTTCGCCGCCAAATGGTTGGTGGAAAACGGGCTGTTGTGGCTCAACCTGGCCCACGTGCGCCGGGCCGGGGCGTCCGTCCCCCCCGCGCTCGCCGGCCGGATCGAGCCTGAGGCCGCCGCAAAGAGCGCCCGCTACACCCTGGCGCGGGGGCGCTTCGGCTTTCTCCGCGGCCTGTTCGGCGCGGCGTTGGCCCTGGTGCTGCTGTTTTCCGGGGTGATGCCGTGGCTCGACCGGGTCTTGAGCGGCGGCGGCGGCCCGCTTCCGCCACTGGACGGGATTCCGCTCTCCGCCGTGTTCCTGATCGTGCTGGGGGCCGCCTCCTCCCTGGCGGGGCTTCCCTTCGCGCTCTACGGAACCTTCGTGATCGAGGAGCGGTTCGGCTTCAACCGCCAGACCGCGCGGGGGTGGATCGCGGACCGGCTGAAGGGCTTGGCCGTGGCGGCGGTGCTGGGCCTGCCGCTGCTGTGGGGGGTGCTGGCCTTCATGGCCCATGCCGGCCGGTGGTGGTGGCTGTGGGTGTTCGCCTTCGTCACCGCCTATCAACTGGCCTTGGTGTGGATCGTTCCCACGTGGATCGCGCCCCTGTTCAACAAGTTCAGCCCCCTCGCCGACCTGGAGCTGAAGGAGCGCCTGGAAACCCTGGCCAAGCGGGCGGGGTTCCGCACCCGCGGGCTGTACACCATGGATGCCTCGCGCCGCACCGGCCATTCCAACGCCTACTTTACCGGCCTGGGCCGCACCAAGCGCATCGTGTTGTTCGATACCATGCTCGACCGGCTGACCCACGACCAGACGCTGTCCGTCCTTGCCCACGAGATCGGCCACTACCGGCTGCGCCACATCGCCCGGCGGCTGGCCCTGGGCGTGGGCACGACGCTGGTGATGCTCTACGTGCTCAGTCTGCTGGAGCGCTGGCCGGCCCTGTACGCGGCTTTCGGCTTCGCCGGGCCCTCCCATCATGCGTTGCTGGCGCTGGTGGCGCTGGGCGGCGGGGCGTTCACGTTCTACCTCAGCCCGCTCGCGGCGTGGTACTCCCGGCGCCACGAGTACGAGGCGGACGCCTACGCGGTGGAACTGGCGCGGATGCCCGGGGCGCTGAAGAGCGCCCTGGTCGAGTTCAGCGATCAGAACCTGTCGAACCTCAACCCGCACCCGTGGTATAGCGCGTATTACTATTCCCATCCCGCCTTGCCCCAGCGCCTGGCTGCGATCGACGGCGCGGCGGTGCACCTGCCCCCAGTGCAGGGGGCGGGCGAATCCTAGCGGACGGAAAAGCTTCCCGCCGCGGGAGCGGGCGGTGGAGCGAAGGCAAAGGCGACCATGCTGGCCACCACCGGATCCAAGGCCACCGAACCGAACCGCAAAGGCCGCGGCGCTTCCGGGACTTCCGATGTCCTGGACATGCCCGAGCTGTACTACGAGCTCACCACGGTGGAGGAACAGGAGCGCCACCGCGCCAAGCTGGCGCGGTTGGATTCGCCGCGGAAGCTGCTCATCGAGGCGGTGCCGGACGAGGCCGGCGGGTGGCAGGCCGAGCTGGTGACCATGGACTGGGAGGAGCCGGGGCTGCTGGACCGCACCTTCGAGGCGATCCTCAATTGCGTCCACATACCCGGCGGCATCGCGCTCCGCCGCATCCGCATTTTCACCGGCCGCTCCGGCCAGGTGGTCAACATCCTCGAATTCCGCGACAAGCAGGGCGGCCCCCTGCTCAAGGAGCGTTGCGAGGCGGTAATGGCCCGGCTGCGGGGTATCCAGCGGGGCGAGCGGGGCGTGCTGGAAACCATCAGCAACCTCGCCTTCAACACGCTGATCCCCTCGCTCACCGAGTATCCCCAATTGGACAACGAGCGGTCGGAGCACTACACCTACCTCGGGTTGACGGTGCCCCGGCTCTCCACCCGATTTTCCAGCATCCTGCTCCATTTCCTGGCGCGTTCGGAATTCCAGGTGAACATCCAGTTGGCGGAGTTCCGCCAGGAGCAGAGTGGGTTGTACTCCCTCTACGTGGTGGACAAGCGGGGCCGGAAGCTGGAGGATTCCCACTTCACCCGCATGAGCATGGTGAACACCCTCGAGGCGATGAACCGCACGATCCTGCGGTTCAACCTCCACTACGTGCGCAAGGGCTGGAATCTGCGCATCGAGCGCAACGACGCCACCATCTATCGCAGCCGCCCGGACCCCACGGACTTACTGGAGGATCTGGAGAGCGTGTGCCGCCTGGGCCGGCTGAAAGGCTACGGCGAACAGCTGAGCGGCTTGGTTGAGGGGGACCTGCTCGATTCCACCGCCTTCTACTTCCTGAAGAATTTCGAGTCCTTCTGCACCCGGAACCGGGAGCGATTTCTCGCCATGGCGAACGCGCCCCCCTCCGACGCCGACGTGGAGCTGTGCCGGGAGTACTTCGAGCAGCGGCGGCGGTCGTTGCGCATCCTGCAGCCGCTCTACCGGAAGCTGATGAGCCTCGAGCCGATCCGGCCCAGGCTGGAGGATGGCAACCGGCTGGTGGCGCTCTGCCGTCCCCATTCGGCCGCCGGGTACGCCCTGGACGCCGACAATCGGCTGTACCTGACCGAATCCATGTGGCTGGCCGAGCCGCAGATGGCCTTCGAGCCCTTCCGGCTCATGGCCCGCACGGGCTGCAAGCTGCGCGAGGACACCCAAGACGCCGTCCAGGCGGCGCTGGAGGCCTGGACGCCCCAGTTCATCGCCGAACGGCGGGAGGCCCTAGGGGCGGCGTTTCTCCTCATCCTGGAGGAGAGCCTGCACCAAGGCACGGCGGCGCTCGTGCTGCGCAACATGCGGCACATGGGGCTGCTGCAGCGCTACCTGCCCGGCTTCGCCCGCATTACCGGCTTGATCCACGTGGTCTCGGACCACACCTACACCGTGGACGAGCACTCCATCATCGCCGTGGAGGCGCTGACCGGAATCGGCCTGCTGCGCACGGTCTGCCCCGCGCCCGGCCTTTCGGCCATGCGGAAAGACTACGAACGGCTCGATTCGGGCCTCGGCCTGGCCATGTACGCGCGCAAGTACGCCGTGGAGGAGCGGATGCTGCGGGCCGTGCCGCAGCTGCGCAGTCACCCGGCGATCAAGCCCTTCTTTCACCTGATGGACGAGGTGCGGTCGAACAACCTGGAATACATCGTGGAGATGAACCTGCTCGATCGCAGCCAGGCCACCTCCCTGGGTGCCTTGCATCAGATCGAGGACGTGCGTACCCAGTTGGATGCCCTGCTGCGGCTGGACGAGGCCCTGGGCTTCACCGTTCGGCGCGACCTAGTGCTGGCGGCGCTGTTGCACGACATGGACAAGCCCGACCCCGATCACGGGCACAGCTTCGCGCCCCGGGTGGGCAAGACCCTGGCCGCCATGGGAATCCAGCTGCCGGAGGACTCCCAACAGCGCATCGAATGGATCGTGCGCCACCACCTGGACCTGACGGAATTGGCCGCCCGGATCGGCAGCGAGGGCGAGCGGGCGCTTGAGGACTATCTGGCCCAGTGCGGCGGGAGCGCCCGCCTGCGCCCGTTGATCCTGTTCACCTATGCGGACCGGGTGGCGGTGCATCCCGATTCGAGCCAGAACGCTCACCACGCGATGGTGCTCAGCGGCTTGCTCAGAATGGTCGAGGCGGCGGACGGAGCCGCCCCCACCGAACCCCGCCTGGCGGGAAAATAGAGCGGCGCGTCAGTCGGCGGCCGGAGCCTCCCGCCGTTCGCGGAGACCGGAGCGCAGCCAGGCCAGGCAGCCCACGAAGAGCAGGACGCTGTTGATGGCGAAGTAGGTGCGCAGGCCGAACGCCGGGCCGATCCAGCCGCTGAGCAACGGGCCGGCGCCCATCCCCAGCATCCCGAAGGATGTCCCCAGGGCCATGGTGCGCGCCTCCATGCCCGGCGGGGCGAGCTGCTTCATCACCGTGACCAGGGCCGGCATGATCCCCCCGGCCAGCAGCCCGAACGTCAGCCGCGCCAGGGTGAGGTGCAGCGGCACTTGTGCGAGCCAGGTGGGGATGCTGCCCAGCGCTCCGGCGAACATGGCGAGCGCGAGCACCCGGTGGATCTCGAAGCGGTCCAGCACCCGGCCCCAGATGGGCATCCCCAGGGCGCTGGGCACGGCGACGGCGATGGCCACGGCGGCCATCCAGAACTCCTCGGAGTTTCCGCCCGCCGCGGCGCCCCCCTGCAGCATGTCCAGCATGAAGACCGAGGCGACCGGGATGCTGCCGAAGAAGGAGAAGCTGAATATGAAGTTCAGACCGAACAAAGTCGGCAGCGCCGGGATGCGCACCAGGTGGCGCAGGTCGCGCACGATCGTCAGCCGGAAGGGCCCCTTGGGCGGATCCTTCCGCTCGCGGGTGAAGATCAGGGCCATCAGCCCGGCGCCGAGGATGAAACCCCCCGTCACGTAATAGAGGTCCAGGTAGCGCGGCAAGATCACCGCCAGGAGCCCGCCCAGGACAGGGCCCAGCGTGTTGCCCAGCAGGGCGCCTGTCTGGATTTGGGAGAGGGCCTTGCCCATCTTCCGCACCGGGGTATTGGTGGCGGCGAGGGCCAGGGACGATGGGACGAACCCATTGAACGCGCCCATGGCCACGTACAGGGCCATGAACATCCATGGCGCCGTGGAGAACGGCAACAGCATGTACACGATGCCCATGCCCAGCCCGGCGCGGATTACCATGGGCTTGCGGCCGTAGTGATCCGCCACCATCCCCCACATCGGGGTGAGGAAGAAGCTGACGACGAAGAAGCCCCCCACCGTGTAACCCACCGAGGTTGCCAGGTTGCCCCGGAATCCCAGCTCCCGGAGAATCAGCGGCAGATAGGGCGAGGCGGAGGCGAACCCGCAGGTGAGCATCATGTTCGCTACGAAGAGCGACACCATGTTGCGCCGCCAGTAAGGGTACGGCTCGGCCCGTTCCGGTTGCGCGGCGGCCTCGGTCAATTCGGCGGGCTCCGAGGATTCGGGGGATTCGGCGGATGAGGCGGTTCGGTCTTGCACGGCCGTGCGGCGGAAAGGGCGCTTCCTGGCGCTATTCGGAAGAAAAGGCGTGACGCTTCGGGTTTCCGCCATTGTTCCGGCTGAGCCGGGCCGCTGTCAAGGCGCGGTCGAGGCGGAAAGTCCAGCCCTGCCGATGCCGTCCCGCCGTTGCCCGCGGCGGCGACTTGTGACACAGTGCTTCCGCGGCGGGTCCGGCCGGGCCCCTCGGCGTCCGCTGAAATGCGCTCCCGCCGTTCCGTTACGCCGGGCGAGCTCGCCCGGAGCGTCTCCCACCCCTCCCATCCGATCGGTCGAGCGAT
>JAPUJL010000491.1 GCA_027296185.1 SAR324 cluster bacterium
TCCGGATACGCCACATTGGGTGGCCGGGCCGGATCGTTTCCCGTGGCAAGTCCCAACGGATGCAATATCGTTCCGTCGACTTCCACAACGACCTGACTCAGGTTCCGACCTGCTCGTCGACCCGATTCAATAGCCGCCCAGCGGCTGCCGTTCCCGGCCGCGGGCATTGGGCGTACTTGCCTTTCGTTGTGGCCCCCGCCAATATCCCCGCATGATCATCGTCACCGGCACCAAGCGTTCCGGCACGTCGATGTGGATGCAAATCCTCGTCAACGGCGGATTTGCCTACATCGGCGAGGCCTTTCCGCGGGATTGGGGCAGCAAGATCCGGGATGCCAATCCGGAAGGATTCTACGAGTCGGCTCTGGCCGGCGGGGTCTGGTGGCGCACCAACCCCAGCCCCCGCACCGGGGCGTGGCTCCATCCCCAGTCGGTGGAGAAGTACGCGGTAAAGGTCTTCATCCGCGGCCTGGCCCGCACGGACTTTGCCTACATCGGCCGGGTGGTGGCGACGATGCGGGAACGGCGGCAGTACGAGGCCTCCCTGCGGCGGCTGTTCCGCATTCAGGCCAAGAACCGTGGCAAGGAGTTCGACGAGAAGAAGGTAGCCCCCCTGCCGCCGGGGTTCGATTGGTGGCTGGAGAATTATGAGTTGATCCGGGATATCGCCACGCGGCGCTACGCCGTCCATGTGCTGTCCTACGGCAGCCTGCTGCGCAAGCCCGAGGAGACCATCGCGAAGGTCTTCGACTGGATCAACCTGGGCGGGGACAAGAAGAAGGCCTACGAGGTGGTGAAGAAGGAGTTAAACACCCAGCGCGCCCGGCAGGGGCGGGCCTTTAAGTCCGACTTCGCGGAGATCTTCGACGAGCTGTATCACCGCGTCGACAAGAGCCGGCCGCTGGACAAGGCGTTCCTGGACAAGATGAACGAGACTCACGTCAAGATCGTCGAGATCATCCAGGAGGTGGCCCCCAACTACCTCCGCATTCGGGAGCGGATGGAAGACCTGGAACCCCCTCCACAGGATGGAGAGGCGCCGGATGGCGGCGAAAAAGCAAAAAACGAAAAACCGAAAAAACAAGTCTCACAGGCCCGGTAGCGGCCGCCGTGCGGCCCCGTCCCGCTCCGGCGCGCCGGGCGGCGCGGGAGCCTCCAGCGCCGCCGATCTGGGCAAGCTGCTGAAGGACCTGCCCGCTCTGGCCTGCGACCGGGAGATGGCGGACTTCGGGCTGGGCGTGGAAGCCGTCGCGGAAACGCGGGCGGCGGGCCTCGCCCCGCCGGATGCCATCGGGCGGCTGGCGGACCCCGCCTTTCACGCGCGGCTGTTGGTACACCTCAACAACCTGAAGAACCGGGCCTTCGCGGCCAACGACGACACGTTGCGCTTCCTGATCGAGGCAGCGGTGTACTACATCGAGGAGGTGCGCGGGCCGCCCTGGGACAATCCGCTGGTGGTGGGCTTCTTTTACCGCGACGTTGCTCGGCTGAACGGCAAGGGCTTTACCCCCGCGGACGGTCGGGCGGCGGTGAAGAAGTACGAGCGGCGCTACAAGAAGCTGCTCGACGAGAAGGTGCAGGCGCAGCAGCGCCTGTATGCCCCCTCCTCCAGCGGTGCTTGAGGGGTTGGGCCGCGCTGCCCCGGAACGGCTCCGGGACGCACGGGATCCGCCCCTTGCAATTCCTGCGATCCGCGGCCCCTACAATTCCGTCAGCAACTGCAGGAAGTCGTCCTGCTCCAGCGCGGGCAGGGTGAGGGGCCGGGCGGAGATGAGGTTACCCACCGCCGCGGCGGCCTTCATGGCGGCCCGGGTGCCGGGGAACTCGCACACGGTGATCACGTCGTAGGGGCCGAGCAGTCCGTGAAAGCGGAGGATCTTCCCGCCTTCCGCCTCGACGAGGGCGGTAAAATCCTTGAAGCGCTCCGGCCCGCCCCCCTTCACCGCGCCGGTGAATTTGTACAGCGTTACGAACGTTGCCATGGGCTCTCCGCGAAGGGACGGCGCGCGCCCTTGCGGGCGCTACTTGATCCGCATGTGCGCGGCGTTGAGCTGCTCGTCGGAGCGGGCCTCCCATTCCAGCCGATTGTTCACCCCGTACAGATCCTGCTGCTGGTAGAGGAATAGAAAGTTCGCCTCGTCGTGGAGCCGCCGGGCCACCTGGCTGTAGAGGGATTGGCGCTCCTCCCGGTCGAAGGTCGACCGCGCCCGGTCGATCAGGCCGTCCAGTACCGGATCGTCGGTGTAGGAGAGCAGCGCCGAGCTGTGGACGAGGGGGGTGTAGGTGTTGTCCGCATCGAACATGCCATTGCCCCAGCCGATCAGCCACATGGGTCCCGCTTGGTGGCCCACGATCTTGTTGACGTAGGTGCCCCACTCCGGGGTGCTGAGCGACGCGCGGATGCCCACCTTGGCCAGCTGCCCGGCGATGGCCTCGGCCACCTGCTTGTCGTTGACGTAGCGGCCGTCCGGGGCATCGAAGTGAATATCGAACCCGTCCGGGTAGCCCGCCTCGGCCAGCAGCTCCCGGGCCCGGCGGCGGCTGTTCTCGTGGGGAGCGACCGTCTCGTCGTAGCCGAAGTGCAGCCGGGTCAGCAGTCCGGAGATGCGTCGGCCCTGCCCTTCCATGACGGCGGCGAGGATGCCGTCCACGTCGACCGCGTGGTTGATCGCCTGGCGCACCCGCCGGTCGCGCAGGGGCGAATCGGCGTAGCGCGTGTCGAGGACGACCATGATGAACCGGGCGCTGGCGGCTTTGGAGACCCGCAGGTTGGGGTCCGCCTCGATGATGGGCAGCATGTGCGGGGGAACATTGACCACGAGGTCCGCGCCGCCGGTCTGGAGCGCGGCGAGCCGGGTCGTGTTTTCCGGAATGGGCCGCATGACCACCGTCTTGATGGCCGGCGGCTCGCCCCAATAATCCTCGTTGGCCTCGCCCACCACCTCCTCGCCCTTTTTCCAGCGCACGAACTTGTAGGGGCCGGTGCCCACCGCGTGGGTCTTGAAGTAGTCGATGCCCCGCTCGGCGGCCAGCTTCGGCGGCAGCATGGAGCCCAGAAAGGCCAGCAGCTCGACCAGCACCGGATAGGGCCCGTCGGTGTGGATATCCACGGTGTGGGCGTCGACGATTTCCACCCGGTCGATGGCCCTGAAGAAGGAGACCTGCCGCGACTTGTAATCCGGATCCTTGATCAGTTCGAGGGAGAATTTGACCGACTCGGCGTCGAAGGGCTCGCCGTTGTGGAATCGCACCCCCTGGCGCAGGGTAATCCGCCAGACCGTGTCGCTCCGCCGCTCGTAGCCGGTGGCGAGCTTGGGCACGATCTTCAGCTCCCGGTCCCGGTCGAACAGCGTCTCGTAGAACTGGCGGCAGATATTCCCCGTGGGCGTTTCCACGTGCCAGTTCGGGTCCAGCACCGTCGCGTCCACCCCCTGGGCGATCACCACCCGCCCCTCCGCCGCCGGGGCGGCCACAGGAGTTCCCGCGAGCAGAGCCGCCCCCGCAATCGCGGCCCCCAGCCATCCGAACCCATTCCACCGTATCATCGCACCTCCCGGCTTCGCCGCGGGTCTATCGGGTCGCCCAATCTGGACTGCCGAATCCTGCCACGATTGTCCCGGCATGGCTATGTGGGAAGCAGAGCCTCGATCCGCCGGTAAGGGCGGGCGGAGAGCGGTTCGCCGTGGAGCGGAAGGATCGAGCCGGGCCGCACGGCCGCCGGCGTCCAGGCCGAATTCCTCCGAAATCGGCCCGGAGCGGAGCACCACGCCACGGCGGGGATTCGCCGGAAAGGCTGCTTTACCTTTTTGGGTGTTGGGGGTATAGCAGATCAACGGTCGCCGGGCGCGAGTCCGGCGGGGACGATCCGGCCGAATCCCGCGGCATCCGCCGCGCGGGTTTTCGGTAATGCGCGGCTACTGCGCTGGGCGGCACTTCAGGAAGAGGCCTTATGAGCGAGACAACCGAATCCGCTGGGGCAAAAGGCAGCGCGGGAGCGCAAACCCAAGCCACCGGCAAGGACCTGATTCGCGAGGAGACCTCGGCCGAAGGGCGCTACATTCCATACGGCGGCGGATCGTTGGGCTGGTTCGAGAACTCCGGCGTGCTCAAGTGCGAGCAAGGCAACGACTACAAGTTCCACACGGCGATCGACACGCAGAAAGTGCGGGAGAAGCTCTTCGACCGCTGGGGCAGTGACGTCAGCCGGCGCATGGAAGAACGGCACGACGTGGAGAAGGAAACCGCGGTGCGGATCGTATGGGGCGGGCAATCCTACGACGCGGAGACGAAGGATCTGTCGGCCCACGGCCTGCGTCTGCAACTGCTGGAAGATCCCTCGCTGAAACAGGGAGACAAGATGAGCGTCCACGTCTTCCGGAAGCTGGACTACAAGGACGAGCTGTTCGCCATCGATTCCGAAGTGATGTGGGTGGCTCGGGTCGGCAAGCGGCGGATGGTGTGGAACTTGGGAATCGGCTTCCTGAAGATCGACGAGGAGACGTCCGCGAAGCTGACCGCGTTCCTGCTCGAATAGCTGCCACGCGGGCGGAAAAAGCGCGCACCGCTCCCGCGCTGGACGGGGATGAATCGGGGGGCAGGCGGGTGCCGCCCTGGGGGCATGGCGCCGAGCCGCACCGACCCCGGCCGCCAACCGTGCCGGCCTTCCCGGCGAAACCGCAGCACGTATCCGGCGTACCGCAGAAACTGCCGAAGCCTTCGGGTTCCGGCCAGGCATCGCCCCTCCGCGCGATCGCGGCCGGGCGCTCTAGCCGGTAAAACTCCCAGCACAGGACGATCCCATGCGTTTCGGGCTCATCGGTTACGGAGCCTGGGGGAAGTACCACGCGCGGGCCATCGGCAAGGCCGGGGGCGCCGAGTTGGCCGCCATCTGCTGCAAGAGCGAGGCGACCGCCGCCGCGGCCCGCGGGGATTTTCCGGAGCTCCCGGTGTTCCGGGACTACCGGGAGTTGCTGGCCCAACCGGAGTTGGACGTCATCGACATCGTGCTCCCGACCCACCTGCACGCGGAGGTGGGGGTGGCGGCCCTGGAGAGCGGCCGGGACGTGCTGCTGGAGAAGCCCATGGCCCTGAACGCCGCCGAGTGCGACCGGCTCATCGCCGCCGCCGAGCGAACGGGGCGCGTACTCAACATCGGCCACGAACTGCGGCTTTCGACCCAGTGGGGCACGATCAAGGACATCGTCGAGGCGGGGGAGATCGGCGACCCCCTGTACGCCAACGTGAGCCTGTTCCGCTTCCCCTACCGCAAGGGTTCCGAGGATTGGCGCTGGCGCCGGGAGACCGTCGGATCGTGGATCCTGGAAGAGCCGGTGCACTTCTACGATTTCGTGATGTGGTACTTCGAGCGGTGGGGCGATCCCCTCTCCGTATCCGCCGTGGGCAACTCCATCGACCGGGAATCGGGGCTCTACGACAATTTCACCTCGATCGTGCGGTTTCCCCAGGGCATCTACGCGGTGATCACCCAATGCATCGCAGGGTTCGAGCACCATCAGGTGATGGAGGTCGTGGGGCGCGAGGGGGCCATCCGCGCCTGGTGGTCCGGCGCCATGGACCGCACCCTGGAACCCACCTACGAACTGAAGGTGCGGCGCCGTGGGCAGGCCGAGCCGGAAGCGCTCACCCTCGCCGCCTCGGGCGAGGTCTTTGAGCTGGAGGAGGAGATACGCCGCGCGGTCGCGGCCTTCGCCGAGCGGCGGCCCCTGGTTAGCGGGCAGGAGGCGAAGAAGCGCATCGTGATGTGCATGGAGGCCGAGCGGGCGCTCGAGGAGGGGCGGGAAATCGAGTTGCAGTGGTGAGCCGCGCCCGTCCGCTGACGATTCGGCAGTGGGGTGCGGCTTCGATCGGCGTTACCGGCAGTGGGCGGCTCCCACGTACACCGCGGCGCGGCGCGGCCCGTCTCGCCGCTCCAACCGCTTCGCCCAGAGGGGCGTTCCCGCGAACAGATCCAAGTGCCGGCGCTTGACCAGCCGGCCGCTGTCCTCCGCCCGAAAGCAGCCATCCGAGACCGAGCCGTCGGGCCACCGCCGGCCGCGCCATGCCGGAATGAAGAGCACCGTGCCGAAGGGGATCACCGCCGGATCTACCGCCACCGAGCGGAAGGGGGCGAGCGGGCGGTAGTGGCCATGCACCCGCGCCCCCCGGCCCCAGGGATATTCCCGCGGGTTCAGCTCCTCGTAACAGATGCGGCTGCCCTCGTGTCCCGGCCGGGCACAGGAGCAGCGCTCGGAGAAGTTCAGCAGCCGCCCGTCCAGCAGCCGCCCCGTGCCCTCGAGGGATAGGGCATGGTGGAACTCGCGGGACGTTCGCGCCAGGACGCGCTTGCACGCGGGTGCGTAGAGGGGCCAGGAGCCCTGCCGGGCTTCTTCGGCTACATAATAGTACGTGACGCGGAAGGTGCCGATCGCACGGCCGGAAGATTCGTCCGCGGCGGATAGGCGAGCGTGGAACTGGATGGCGGCGAGCGCCACCGCCAAGGGCAGCGCCAGGAAATGCGGCCGAAGGGCCATCGGTGGGGGGAGAAAAGGGCGCTGCTAATCGATCATGTAGTTGCGGGGGTTGACCGCCAGGTCGTTGATGCGGATCTCGTAGTGCAGGTGCGGCCCGGTGCTCTTGCCGCTACTGCCCACGGTTGCGATCGGATCGCCCCGCTTGACCCGGCGGCCCTCGCGAACCAGCACCGAGTCGTTGTGGCCGTAGCGGGTGATCACGCCGTAGCCGTGGTCGATCACGACCATGTCGCCCAGGGTCGGATCGACGCCGGAATAGGTCACGATGCCCTCCGCGGGCGCCACGACGGGCGTACCCCGCCGGGCGACGATATCCACCCCCTCGTGCAACCGCCTGAGGCCGGTGAACGGATCCACCCGCGGGCCAAAATTGGAGGAGACGAATCCGCGGGTGGGCCAGCGGTGGGGTGTGCGCTCGATCAGGTCCTTTCGGTCGCTGAGGTAATCCCGCAAATTATTGAAGCTCTCCTCCTGGTAATTGGCCATCTCCTGCAGCCGTACCAAATCCTTGTCCAGCAGGGTTACCAGGTCGAGCTTGCCCTCGTCGACGTTCTCCAGGCTCAGCTCTTCCTCGCTATCCAGCGAACCCCCGATCCCGTAGACGGTCGGGCTGGGTTTTTCCACCTCGAGATCGGTGATGATGCGGAGCTTGTAGTCCAGTTCCCGCAGCCGCCCGAGTTGACCCTTGAGGGTATCCATCTGCACGGTAAACTTCTGCAGGGCCACCCGTTGCGCGAGATGGGAACTCTCCAGGTCGCGATAGGCCTCGAGCTGGTTGCCCAATTCCACGGAGCGCACCAACGCGTAGCCGCCCAGGACGAGCAGGCCCGTCAGCAGGCCAGCCCCGGCCATCAGGAGTGCTCTCGGAATCCTTAGCCGGATGACCCGAGATGTCTTATTGGGAATGACGACGAGCGTAAACCAATGTTCAAACAAACCCATGTTCCTCCGTTTTTTTCGGGCTCACCCCCTCTCCATCGGAGGCGAGTGGGCTAACGTCGGGACATTCTCGGAATGGCCTTCGATTCGGTCCGTGAACCTAGCGGCAGTCGGCAGACGTATGCCCGCCTACACAAACTTGGCTCTTTGTAAACGCTTTGGTGTGAACAATCAAGCATTTATTGGCTCGCCGGGCGCCGCCGGGAGAGCAACCAGTGTCGCCTCTCCGTCCTCTGCCGATCCCGATTCGAGCCACTTCGCGGACCCCGCCTCGAGGACGCTCCAACGGCGTTCCGGGGCAGAGCCCACCCCCCTTCCGGCGCGCCCGGGACCCAGCGGAACGGGCCACT
>JAPUJL010000492.1 GCA_027296185.1 SAR324 cluster bacterium
CACCGCGTCCACGACGCTGGCGAACTCAGCCATGATGGAGTCGCCCTTGGCGTCCACGACGCGGCCGTTGCGCTGCTGGATCTGCTTACTGAAGACGGCCCGCCGGGCCTGGAGGGCGCGAACCGTGCCCGCCTCGTCCGCCCCCATCAGACGGCCGTACTCCACCACGTCCGCCATGAGGATGGCGGCCAGCTTGCGCTTGGGTCCGGTGGATTCCATGGCTTGTCCCCTGGGCAAGTTGGGAAGGCAGGGGCGCCCTCGCGAGGCGCCCCCTACAACTGCGCCTGATTCAGCCTGCAATCGTCAATAGGAGATCGTGCGGAGCGTCTCCCAGCGGGTGCCCTTGACCTGGCAGAGCAGGATATCCTCGTGGATGCTGGCGCCCAGATGATCGGTTGCGGAGAAGTTGAACTTCCCGGGGCCGAAGATGGTCTTGTAATCCCGGATGGCTTCGATCCCCTCCGCCACGCTTTCGGCGGTGAGATTCGGCCCGGCATTGTTGGCGCCCTGGTAGAACAAATCCATGAACACGTAGCCGATCACCGCCTGGATCGAAGGCATGTCGCCGAAGCGGGACTGGTAGGCGTCCATCCATTCGCCGACTTCGGGCGAGACGGAATCGCGGTAGGGAATGGGAAAGTAGCCGATGGCGTAGAGCCCATCCGAGGCTCCCCGAGCCAACTCGGCCACCTCGGGGGCGTACCCCGCTACGTTGACCACCATGTCCACGTCCCAGCCGATCTTGCGGGCTTCCACCTTGGCTCCGATGGTCTCGGCGATGATGGTGCCCAGCACCACCAGGTCCGCGCCGGCGGATTTCATCAGGGCGATCTGGGAGCTGAAGTCCTTCGCGCCGCGCTTGTAGGAGGTCTCGGCAACCAATTCCAGGCCCAACTCTTTCGCCTCGTCCTGCACTCCGCGCAACGTGTTCAAGCCGAAATCGTCGTCCTGGTACATCACGGCGATCTTCGTTTTGCCCTCTTGCTTGACGAAGTAGCTCACCGCGGCGCGGACGGAATAGTAATAGGGCACCACGGCGGCGAACTTCAGCTTGTGGAAGGGCTCGTACATCTCCACCGCCGCCGAAGCGGGGAAGAGATTGGGCACGCCCATCTTCAGGGCGCGCGGCATCACCACCATGTTCTGTGGCGTGCCCAGCGCCCCCACCAGGGCGAAGACCTTGTCCCGCTGCAGGAGCTTGTCGCCCGCCTGGGCCGCGCGGCTCTGCAGGTAGGCGTGATCCTCGACGATGAGATTGATCTTGCGGCCGTGGATGCCCCCCGCCTCGTTGATCTCGTCGGCGCGCATGCGCATGCCGTTGGTGATCGGGACGCCCCAGATGGCCACCGGCCCGGAGAGGGCCTGGTGGCTGCCAATCAGGATTTCGTCGTCGGTAACCCCCTGCCCGGCCGCCGGGCCGACGGCACTCCTGTTGTAGGCGACCACCGCCACAACCACCACCACGGCCGCCACCAGGGCAAGCACGATCATTCGCTTCCGGCTCATGGCATCTCCTTATCTATGTTAGCTTCCGTTTCGCTCGGCCGGACCGTGGCGGGCCACGGGCCTAGCCCCACACCGCTGGGCTACCCGGCCTTTTCCGTGGCATACATCGAGTCGATCAAGGGCGCGTACTTCTCGCTGACCAGCTTGCGCTTGAGCTTCATGGTCGGCGTGAGCTCCTCGTCCTCGGGCGTGAGCTGCCGGTCGATGAGGCGGAACTTCTTGATCCCCTCCACCCGGGCGAAGTTCCGGTTGACCTTCTCCACCTCCTCGCCGATCAGGTCGTTGACCTCCTTGGCGCGGCACAGGCTGGCGAAGTTGGTGAAGGGCACGTTGCGGTCCTGGGCGAACTTGACCACGTTCTCGTGGTCGATCATCACCAGGCAGGTGAGATACTTGCGCCGGTCGCCGATCACCACGGCGTCGGTGATGTAGGGGCTGAACTTGAGCTGGTTCTCGATTTCGGAGGGGGTGACGTTCTTCCCGCCCGCGGTGATGATGACGTCCTTCATGCGGTCGGTGACGCGGACGTAGCCCTCGGCGTCGATCTCCCCCAGGTCCCCGGTGTGCAGCCAACCGTCCTTAATCGTCTCGGCAGTTTTCTCCGGGTCGTTGTAATAACCCATGAAGACGTGCTCGCCCCTGATGAGCAGCTCGCCTTCCGGCGACACACGCATCTCCCCATAGGGGACGCACTTGCCCACCGTCCCCGGCTTGATTTCGCCCGGCGCCATGATCGTCGCCAGCCCGGTATTCTCCGTCTGGCCGTACACCTCCAGCATGTCGCAGCCCAAGGCCAGGTACCAGCGGATCAGCTCGGGCGAGATGGGCGCGGCGCCGGTGACCAGCCATCGGCAACGGTCGATGCCGATCCCCTTGCGGATGTTCTTCAGCACCAGCCAATACCCCAACCGATCGAGCAGGCGCAGCCCCAGGGGCACCGGCTGCCGGGCGATCTTGCGGTCGGCGACCCGGTAGCCCACCCCGATGGCGAGGCGGTAAGCCCACTTTTGCAGGGGGGTGGCGTCCTGGAGCGCGATATTGACCGCGGAGTAGAACTTCTCCCAGATGCGCGGCACGGCGCCCATAGCGTCCGGGGCGATCTCCCGGGCGTTCTCCGGCACGGTCTCGGGGCTCTCGGCGAAGTTGCTGATCGTGCCGGTGTAGATGGCGTAGTAGAGCCCGATCACCCGCTCCGCCACGTGGCACAGGGGCAGAAAGGCCAGCCGGTTGTCCCCCTCGTAGGTGGGCAGCAGCTTGGCCCCCTCGCGGCACTGGAAGACGATGTTGCGATGGGAGATCATGGCGCCCTTGGGCGGGCCCGTCGTGCCCGAGGTGTAGACCAGGATCGCCAGATCGTCCGGCCGGCGCACCGCGATGCGCTGCTCCCACACCTCCGGGTGGCTTCGCTCGAACTCCTTGCCCGCCGCCCTGAGCTCGGCGAAGCTCATCACCATGGGGTCGGCGAAGTCCCGCAGTCCCTCCATGTCGAAGACCACGATCCGCTTCAGGTGGGGCGTGCGCTCCCGCACGGCGAGGGCCTTGTCCAGCTGCTCCTCGCCCTCGACGAACAGGGTTTTGGAGCCGGAGTCGTTGAGCAGGAATTCCACCTGCGCCTCGGCGTCGGTGGGGTAGATGCCGGCCGAGACGCCCGCCGCGCCGAGGATGCCCAGATCGGCGACCACCCATTCCTTGTTGGTGTTGGAAAGAATGCAGGCACACTCGCCTGGCTCGAACCCCAGGGAGACCAGGCCCAGCCCGGTGTGCTTGACCTGCTCGCCCGCCTGGGCCCACGTCATGGCGCGCCAGATGCCGAGGTCCTTTTCCCGGAACATGACGCTCTCGCCGCGCGCCTGGACGCCGTTCCAGAACAGTTGGGGCAGGGTATCTCCGGAAAGCCCGCCGATTTCGCGCCGCCGTGCCATTGCCGCCTCCTTCCCATCGTCGGTTCGCGGGCCGGGCGAAGGCCCTAGCGCCACGTCTTGACCCGCTTCCAGCGCCGCTTGCCGCGGCTTCCGGCGTCCTTCATACCCAAGTAGAATTCCTTGATATCTTCCTTGTCCCGCAGGCGCTCAGCTGTGTCTTCCATCACCACGCGCCCCACCTCCAGCACGTACCCGTAGTCCGCAATGGAGAGTGCCATGTGGGCGTTCTGTTCCACAAGGAGGATCGTCGTCCCTTGTTCCCGGTTGATGCGCTCGATGATGCCGAAAATATCGTTGACCAGAATCGGCGAAAGGCCCAGTGAGGGCTCGTCCAGCAGCACCAGCCGCGGGTGGGACATCAGCGCACGGCCGATCGCCAGCATCTGCTGCTCGCCGCCGGAGAGCTGCCCTGCCTGCTGCTTGCTGCGCGCCTCGAGGACGGGGAAATAGCCCAACACCAACTCCAGATCACGCTGGATTCCCTCCCGGTCCCGGCGGGTGAAGGCGCCCATCATCAGGTTTTCGTGGACGGTGAGAAACGGGAAGACCTCCCGCCCCTCGGGTACGTGGCTGATGCCGGCGCGCATCACCCGGTCCGGGTCCTGCTTCTGAATCTCGCGCCCCTCGAACTCCACGGTGCCCTTCTGGGGGTCCATGGCCCCGGAAATGGTCTTCAGCAGGGTGGTCTTGCCCGCGCCGTTGGCGCCGAGCACGGTGACGATCTTGCCCGGGTCGATGTGCAGACTGATCCCCCGGATGGCCATGATGGGGCCGTAGTAGGTCTCGATGTTGCTGACGCGCAGGATCGGCTCGGTCACGTCAACCTCCCAGGTACGCCTTGATCACCGCCTCGTGCTGCTGGACTTCCTGAGGAGTGCCCTCGGCCAGCACCCGGCCATCGTTCATGGCCAGCACCCGGTCGGATACCTCGGCGACCAGGCTCATGTTGTGCTCGACCATCAGGACGGTGATGCCCAGGTCTTTCTGGATGTCCTCGATCCAGAACGCCATGTCCTCGGACTCCTCCGGGTTGAGGCCCGAGGAGGGCTCGTCCAGCAACAGCAGCTTGGGCTCGGTGCACAGGGCCCGCCCCAGCTCCACCACCTTGGCGATCCCATAGGGCAGCCCGCTCACCCGGGATTCCCGATGGTGCTGCAGACCCAGAAATTCGATGACCTCCTCCACCTTCTCCCGGTGGGCCACTTCCATCCGCCGCACGTGGGGCAGGAACAGCATCTCGGAAAACAGGTTCGACCGGCGGTGCTCGTGGCGCCCCAGCAACAGGTTCTGCAGCACCGTGGAGTTCTGGAACAACTCGATGTTCTGAAAGGTGCGGGCGATGCCCAGGCCCGCGATGCGATGGGGCGGCACTCCGGTGATGTCCCGCTCCTGGAACACCACCCGTCCCGCCGACGGGTCGTAGATGCGGCTGATGAGGTTGAAGACGGTCGTCTTGCCGGCGCCGTTTGGGCCGATGATGCTGTAGACTTCGCCCTCCCGTACTTCGAAGGAGACGCCGTCCACCGCCCGCAGGCCGCCGAACTGAATCGCCAGGTTTTCCGCGCGGAAGAACGTCATCGCAGCCGCTCCGACTTGAGGTAGGTCTTCTGCCGCTTGAAGGAGGCCTTCTTGTAGAGGGGGAACAGGGAGAAATAGGTACGGATCTTCACCCAGCGCCCGTAGATCCCCATCGGCTCGAGCAGGATGAACAGCACCAGCACCAGCCCGAACACCCCCGCTTCCAGGCCCGGGGCATCCGCCACGTTGGTGGGGAGGTAGCCCTTGCCCACCGCGAGGAGCTGGGGCAGCGCCACGACGAACACCGCCCCGAAGATGGCGCCGTGGATGGAACCCACCCCACCCACCACCACCAGCACCAGGAGCTCGATGGACTGGAGCACCGTGAACGATTCCGGCGAGAGGAAACCCAGCTTGTGCGCCCACAGGGCGCCGGCCAGCCCGGTGATGCCGGCGCTGATGGCGAAGGCGATGGTCTTGTACTTGGCCACGTGGATGCCGGTACTCTGGGCGGCGATCTCGGAATCCCGGATGGCGACCATGGCCCGCCCCGTGGGAGAGCGCAGCAGGTTCAGCGACATCAGCACGATCAGAATCAGCAGGCCGACGCTGAGATAATAGAAATCGGCGCCCTCGGACAACTCGTAGCCGAACACGGAAATGGGCTCGACCACCATCCCGGTGAAGCCATGGGTCACCGATTCCCACCGGGCCAGCACCTCCTCGATGATGATGGCGAAGGCCAGGGTCGCGATGGCCAGATAGATGCCCGCTAGCCGCAGGGCCGGCAGCCCCACCACGATCCCCACCGCCGCGGCCAGCCCCGCCGACACCGGCAGGGAGATCAGGAAGGGCACCCCCCGCTCCAGCAGCACCGCCTCGGTATAGGCGCCGATGCCCATGAAGGCCGCATGGCCCAGCGAGACCAGGCCGGTGTATCCGACGAGCAGCATCAGCCCCAACCCCGCCATGGCGAAGATCGCCAACTGGGTCAGTTGGCCGATGTAGTAATCGTCCACAGCCACCGGCGCCAGCAGCACCGCCACCAGCAACAAGCCGTACCAGAAGGCATGGCCGCCGTGCTTCAACAGGCGGATGTCCTGGTCGTAGTCGGTCTTGAAGATAAAGCGCACCGCTTTACACCTTCTTCCGGGTCGCCTGGCCGAAGAGCCCTTCCGGCCGCAAGACGAGCACCGCCAGCAGGACGATGTAGGCGGCGATGTCCTTGAATCCCTGCGGCAGGTAGAAGCCCGCCAGGGACTCGATGATCCCGATGGTCAGCCCCCCCACGATGGCCCCGGGGATGCTGCCGAAGCCGCCCAGCACCGCAGCCGGAAAGGCCTTGAGCCCGATGAAGCCCATGTTGGTGTCGATCAGGGTGATCGGGGCGAGCAGCACGCCCGCCGCGGCCGCCACCCCGGCGCTGATGGCCCAGATCAGCGAAAACACCGACTTGACCGGGATGCCCATGTAATAGGCCGCCAGTTGGTTCTGGGAGGTGGCCTGCATGGCCACGCCGATCCGCGTGTAGCGGAAAAACGCGAACAGCACGGCGCAGAACAGCACGGTCGCCCCGATGATGGACAGGTTCTGCTCGCTGATCACCAGGCTGGTTTCGGCGGTCGTGAGCAGCGGCAGCCCCTCGGCGGAAAAGGGCGTGTCGATGGCGTAGGCGGCCGTGCCCCACCCCGGCACCAGCCCCGCGACGCTGCGGGAGACATAGCCGATGCCGATGGTGAGCATGATCATGGCGAACGCCGGCTGGCCCAGCACCGGGCGCAGCACCACCCGGTCCAGCAGGTAGCCGAAGGCCATCATCCCCAAGATGGCCCCCGCCGCCCCGATCCAGTAGGAAAACCCGAACAGGGTGATGAGGGTGTAGGCGAAGAACGCCCCGAACATCATCAACTCGCCCTGGGCGAAGTTCACGACCTCCGTCGCCTTGTAGATCAGCACGAACCCCAGCGCCACCAGCGCATAGATGCAGCCGATGGAGGACCCGTTAAGGACGAGTTGGACGAACTGAAGCAATCCGGCGCCCCGGACATGCGGTTTGCGGGCACGGCCCGCCTGTGACCCCCTCCATTCCCGAACCCGGAACGGACGCGGCAGGCTGGTTAGTTACTCCACCCTGGGTGGGCAAAGTCAACCGCTGGGGGAGGACGGCGGGTCAATCGAAGAGGGAGTCGATGAGGGCGTTGGGGTCCGGGTCGGCGGGAGCTTCGGCCACCGCGGTCGAGCCGGCATCTTCCCGCGCGGCTTCGTGTGCTACGCCCGATTCGGCGGCGGCGGGGGCGCCATCGCCGGCTGCAGCCTCCGTTTCCCCGGCCGCGGCTTTCGAGTCAGATTCGGCCAAGCGCTCCAGGTAGGGATCGATCAGGTGCACCTGCATGATCCGCCGGCCCACCATGGGATCG
>JAPUJL010000493.1 GCA_027296185.1 SAR324 cluster bacterium
CGCCAAGATCGAATCGGGCGAAGTCCCGCACATCGACAAATCCCACCATGGGCGGGTCGTCGTGCTCAACCCCGATGCGGTGCAGACGGTGCACCACGTGCCGGACGAGCTGCGGGCCCCGCTCCGGCGCTCCATCCACGCCACCATGGAAGCTTCGCTGCCCCTGGGCGCCGAGCGCCTGTTCCGCGGATTGGTCGAGGAGGAAGGACCGCTCTTCTTTCTCATCATCGAACTGGAATCGGAATTCAAGCATTTCTCGGATTTCCTCGATTACATCCCCAAGTTACGGGAACATTACCCGAACCTCTCGGTGTTCCTCGCCGGGACGCTGCCCAACCTCATCGAGAAGCTGAAGCAGGGGCTAGCGGTCCAGGGCAGTACGCTGCAGTTAAACTATGCGGATGCCCGGGGCACCGTCGAGATCACCGATGGCGAGGAACTTAACCAGATCGCCTCGGAGCCCAGTCAGCCGCCTTCCTTCGATTCCCCCTTCTTCAGTCAAATCCGGCTCCAGCTGGCTGAGGGGCAGAAGCCCATCGCGTTCAACCTGGACACCTTGCGCAAGCTCCAGCCCCAGTTCGGTTACGGCAAGCCGGAAGATGTGGACGTGGGTCACGGCAAGATCGAGAAGGTGATCATCCTCGATCTGCCGGTACGGTTGATCCGGGATTTTCAGTTCCGCCAGGACCGGGGCTTGGATTTTCACGGTGTGGTGCGGAACGGAATGACCATTCTGTCCCGCAATTTCGAGCAGGAAAAGCTCGAGTTCCGCTGGATTCCGCTGCGCTCCCTGGAGGCCCTGCTGCGCCGTATGCCCGGCCACGACCTGGAGCGGGTGGAGCTGGAATCGGTGAAAGCGTTCCGGATCAATACCTTCACCGGCCACATCTCCTTCGTGATCAAGCAGGCTCAGAATCAGATCTCCCTGGAGGATGTGCAGTCCGTCACCTTGCGCAAGCCGCCCTCCGGAAAAGACGGCGCCAAACCCAAGGCCGGCGGCAAGCCCATCACGGTGTGCTTCGACCGGGTGATCGTTTCGGCGGGAGCCGCCACCCATTTCGAGCGGCTGCAAGAAGAGCTCAAGCTCGGCTACTACGGCGCTCTGTTCGGCGGCGAGGAGGAGCTTCGCTGCAAGCTGGAGAGCTATACGCGGCGGCTCACCGTCGGCTCGGTGGGCCCGCTGGCCGGGCAAACGCTCAAGCTGCTCAGGCGCTTTGGGTTGGAGCGGCTGATCGATGCCGACGGCTTTCATTACGTGTGCGACAACGCCCAGCAACTGCCGGAATACTATCTCGCCGAGGAGCGCTTCGAGGCGCAATTCCAATCGCTTTTGGCGATGCTGCGGGAGCTGGCGACCTCCCTTCCCGAGGACAAGGTGCGCGTCGACGACATCACCCACAAGCTGCCGACGATCACCGAGTGGATCGATCAGGGGACGGTGCACTTCAATCAGGTGAAGTCTTCCCATCTGGAATCGGCCCACCGCGAACTGCAGGTGCTACGGGGATTCATCGATCATGAGTTTCAGCGCAGCTTCGAGATCGACCCGGAGGACAAGGGCTTCTTCCAGCAGATCGAGCACTGCCAATCCGCCATGCTCCAGGCCAAGTGGCTGGCGGACTACCGCAGCGGCGCATACGGACCCGCCCTGCCCCAGGGCGCCCACGCGGACCTGATCTTCTTCGGCACGCCGGAGGACAAGACGGACAACGACGAGAACTACTTCCTGCCTTCGGTGGTCTGCTCCGAGCTGTTCAAGGATCCGGACAACAAATCCCTGTTCGAGCGGGGGGACTATCGGTTCAGCGTGTTCTTCGAGACCCAGCTGGCCCTGGCCGATCACCAGGCCCGGGAAGATGGCGGGGAATACGCCACCCTCGAAGCCATCGAGGGCTATCTGGATGGTGTCGCCGCGCGCGCCGAGGAGAACCTGGAGGAGTTGCGGGCTTCCTCGGAAAACATCGACTTGTCCGGATCGCCCGAATACCAGGCCCTGATGAAGAAGGAGGAGGAGGCCTACCACGTGCGCTACGGCCAGTTCTATCAGGAGCGCGAGGAGGTGGCCAAGCGGCATCAGGAAGCGGAGGCCGTCTTCCAGGACATCCTGATCGATATCGGCCCGTTGCTCGATTTGGGCCCGGAGCCCTCCGCCGATTGGCTCGAGGGGGAGGAACCCGATCCCCTGGCGTTCTCCCGGGAATTCGTGCGCTCGGCCATCGCGGCGGATCAGCAACACCTGACCGCCGTCACCGACGGTGCCGGAGCCCTGGCCGGGGAACTGAGAACCCAGGCGGCGGCGCTGAAGGACTACGTGACCTTCCTCGGCGAGCTGCTCCAGGCCCACTACCGCTGGCGGATCGCCGAGGCCACGGCCCAATACGAAGGCTCGATGGAGCAGGCCGGCGCCACCCTGCCGGCCCGGGTGGCGGCGGCGAAGAAGCTGGATGCCAAATCCCTGGAGGCCTACCGGCCGCGAATCCAGTCCCAGCTGGCCAACGCCGATTCGGAGCTGCAGAAGCTGCAAGGCCAGGTGGCCCTGCGGCACAACCGGGCGGTGCAGGCGATCAAGATCATGCAGGCCACCATCAATCGATTGGTGGGCCAAATGCGGGGATTGGGCGCGGTGGATCGGCCCGAGCGGCTCCAGGGAGAGCTGGACCGCACCACGGCGGTGGCCAAGCGCATCTTCGAGTTGTCCCGCTCCCTCTCCGCCAATGGAGACAAGCTGGTCGAGGATCTTACCCGCTACGGCCAGGCGCTCAACCGCCTGCGTCAGGCCGCCGCACAGGTCTTCAAGCTGCGCATCGAAACGGTGGCGCTCAGCGCCGTGACCTCCGACGAGGCCCCCAGTCTCCCCAGGCCGCCGCCCTTACTGCCCAACACGGACGGCGAGGGGCCTGATCGCGAGGCAGCCGAGAACGCCTATCGCGAGAAGCAGCAGGGACTGGAGGAATGGTCCGCCAAGCTAAAAGGATTTCCCGAGAATCCTCCCGGGCTGAAGAGCGGCAGGGAAGCGCTGGAGAAATACGTAAAATTTCACGAGCAGCAGGTGAATCTGGTCAAGCTGGCCGCACGCAAGGTGCGCCTACGCAAATCGGTCGCGGCGATCCGGGAGCGGCTCGAGATCATGGATCTGGAGTTGGCCGATTTGCCGCGCCGGGTGCAGGAAAGCTTCATGCCCGCGCGGCGGGAACTGCTGCTCAGCGTGTTCATCCCCGAGGCAGAGCGCACCTTGGACCACTCCCGCAAGGCCAAGACCTTCGTGCGCGAGCTCGCCACCTTGAACATTGAGGAGATCAAGCAGCTCTACCTGGACCGGGCGGTGTTCCGGCGCTTCTCGAGCCGGCAGTTCGTGCGGGGCGCCCACATCGCCTCGAACGCCCAGAGCCCCGCCGCCAAGGCGCTGCGCAACATCCAGCCTTCGGTGAACCTCTTCGGCAGGACCTTGCGCCACAACTACAATAAATTCCACCCGGCGCAGGCGGAAAAGTTCAAGCTGGAGCCCTTCAAGACGATGGAACCGGCGCTGATCTGGGACCTGATCCAGCAGTTGCACGGCGCCGGCACCCAAGCCCGCGTGGGCTACGTGATCCTGCCCAGCACCCTCCCGGTGGATCAGGCGGTGCGGCTGATGAATCAGAAGGACGTGCTGTACAACGGCCTGCCGATGTTGGTGCTGATCTATGCCAGCAAGTTCAACAAGGCGGTGCTGCACGACGATCCGCGCTTCCGCGACCAGTACTTCAAGGCCCTGAAGCACAACGTCATCGTCAATATCGACGGCGTCACGGTGGTGGACAACCCGGCGGTGATCGCCGGGCGGCTCATGGCCGAGACCCTGGGGAGCACATCCGACACCGACATCGTCGAAGCCCTGCCCGAAGTGGACGAGGTCGTCGCCGTCAAGTCCCGCTGAGGCCGGCGCGCTCGGCGGGCGCAAACCCCCTGCGATCGACGACACGGCCCGGCGGTTACCGGAGCCTGCACTAGCGGAGCGTCTGTTTGATTTCCGGCCGCAGGAATGCCAGGTCGCAGCCCAGGTGGGCTTGCTGCACCTGTTCCTGGTGCAGCCGCAGGTAGCCCCTCACCGGCGGCGGAGGCGCGGCGTCCCGATTCGCCCGGCGGCGCAGCAACTCCGCGTCGTCCACCAGCAGCTCCAGTTTGCGCCCGGCAACGTCCAGCCGGATGCGGTCGCCGCTTTCCACGACGCCCAGCAGCCCGCCCACCGCCGCCTCGGGGTCAATGTGGAGGACGATGGTGCCGAAGGCGGTGCCGCTCATGCGGGCGTCCGAGATGCGCACCATGTCCTTCACCCCCTGCTTCGCCAGCTTCTTGGGAATCGGCAGGTAGCCCGATTCCGGCATTCCCGGCGCGCCCCGGGGCCCGGCGTTCTTCAGCACCAGAACGTCCTCGGGCGTCACATCCAGCTGCGGATCGTCGATGCGGTCGGCCAGCTCCTCCAAATTGCGGAAGACCACGGCCCGCCCCTCGTGTTGCATCAGCTCCGGCGTCGCCGCGGAGCGCTTGAGCACGGCGCCGTCGGGGCAGAGGTTGCCCCCGAGCACCACCAGCCCGCCTTTCTCCTGGAGCGGCGCGCTGACCCGCGCCACCACGTCCTGCCATTCGGGGTAGGTGTAGGGCTCGCCGAGCACCTCGCCCAGGGTGCGGCCCGTGACGGTCATGCAGTCCAGGTGCAGCTTGGGCTTCAATTCCTGCAGCACCACCGGCAGCCCCCCCGCATTGTGCAGGTCTTCCATGTAGTGAATGCCGGACGGCTTGAGGTTGACCAGCAGCGGCGTCTCCTCGCTCAGGCGGTCGAAGAAGCCCGGCTCGATCGCCACTCCCAGCCGCCCGGCCACTGCCGTGAGGTGGATCACCGCGTTGGTGGAGCCGCCGATAGCCAGCAGCACCCGGGCGGCGTTCTCGAACGCCCCGGCGGTCATCACCCCCTCCGGCGTTGGCCCCTGGGCGGCCATGGCCACGGCGTTGCGGCCCGTCGCCTCCGCGTGGCGCAGCCGGTCGGCGTGCACCGCCGGAATCGCCGCGCCGCCGGGGAGCATCATCCCCAGCGTTTCGGTGAGGCATGCCATGGTGCTCGCGGTACCCATCACCATGCAGGTGCCGCTGGTGGTGGCCAACGAGGATTCGATGCGCCGGATGCCCGGCTCGTCGATGCGCCCGCCCCGGTACTCCCCCCAGAGGCGGCGGCAATCGGTGCAGGCCCCCAGCCGCTCGCCGTCGAAAGAGCCGGTCATCATCGGCCCGGCCACCAGCAGCGAGGCGGGAATCCCCGCGCTCGCCGCGCCCATGAGCTGGGCCGGCACCGTCTTGTCGCAGCCGCCCATCAGCACCACCGCGTCGATGGGCTGAGCACGGATCATCTCCTCGGTGTCCATGGCCATCAAGTTGCGGAACAGCATGCTGGTGGGGTGCAGGTAGGGCTCGCCCAGGGAAATCGTGGGAAACTCCAGGGGCAGCCCGCCTGCCTGCCACACGCCGCGCTTCACTGCCTCGCCCAATTCCTTGAGGCCCCGGTGGCAGTTGTTGAATTCGCTGTAGGTGTTGGCGATGCCGACGATGGGCTTGGCCAATTCCGCATCGCTGTAGCCCATCGACTTGGCGAACGCCGTGCGCAAGTACCGCGAAAACCCCCGGTCCCCATATTGGGTCAACCCCCGCTCAATCCCTCGGTCGGTCATGGAAAACCTCTCGTGTAGCTTTGATTGCGGCACCTTTCCCTTCCTTGTCGCCCTTCCGGCCATCGGCTAGGCTAGGAGCTTGACGGGTTACCGCCAATTTTTCTCCGAGCGTGCACGGATGGCCCATCGAGTCTACAACTTCGCGCCGGGTCCGGCGATGCTGCCCATCGCCGTGATGGAGCGGGCCCAGGCGGAGTTCCTGGATTTCCAGGGGCTGGGCGCCTCCGTGGTGGAGATCAGCCACCGCTCCAAGGAGTTCGAGGCGCTGGTGGACGAGACCGACGCCCTGCTGCGGGAAGCCATGACGATTCCCGCGAATTACCGCATTCTGTACGTTCACGGCGGGGCGTCGATGCAGTTCGCGGCGGTGCCCCTGAACCTGATCGGGCGGGTGCCCTCCCGGCGGGCGCTGTATGCGGACACGGGAAACTTCGCCGGGCGGGCCATCGCCGAGGCGCGGCGTTACGGGGAAATCTGCATCGCCGCCAGCAGCGCCGCCACCAACCACGACCGCATTCCGGAGATCGACCCCGCAGCCCTGGAGGGCGAGGCGGCCTACTTTCATTTGACCAGCAATAACACGCTCTACGGCACCCGCTGGAACGATTTTCCCGATACGGGCGAGGTGCCCCTGGTGGCCGACGCCACCTCCGACATTCTCTCGCGGACGCTGGACGTTTCCCGCTTCGGGGTGCTGTACGCCGGTGCGCAGAAGAACCTGGGCACATCGGGCGTGGCGGTGGTGCTGATCCGCGAGGACCTGTTGGATCATGCCGATCCGCAGACGCCCAACCTGCTGAACTACGAGACCTACGCCCGCGATCACTCGCTGACCAACACGCCCAATACGTTCTCCATTTACATGATCCGCCTGGTGCTGGAGTGGCTCGCGGCCCAGGGCGGCGTGGCGGCGATGCAGTGCGTGAACGAGGAGAAGGCGCGGCTTCTCTACGAGCGGATCGACCGTTCGGGCTTTTACGCCGGATACGCCCAGCCAGCCCACCGCTCGGCGTCCAACGTGACCTTCAACCTGACCACGCCCGAGTTGCTGCAGCGGTTCCTCGACGAGGCGCTGCGGGAAGACCTGTACGCCCTGAAGGGCCACCGGGCGCTGGGGGGGGTGCGCGCCTCGCTGTACAACGCCATGCCGCTGGAGGGGGTCCGGGCGCTGATCGATTTCATGGACGCCTTCGAACAGCGGAACGGGTGATGATGGGGCGGCGCAGCCACCGCTTCCCCGCGGGAAGGGGCGGGATGCCCCGCTACGCCGCAGTCCCAGCCCTATCTTTGGCGCTGGCGCTACTGGCCGCTGGGGCCTGCGAGCGTTCCGCCACCGACCGCACCCCCGGGCGCAAAGATTCCGTACCCCCCGTGGAGACGGCCGAATCCGTGAGCGATGGGGCGGCGGCCGAGCGGCCGGTAATCGTGGCGCTGGGCGACAGCCTCACCGAGGGCTACGGGGTCACCCGGCCCGAATCGTGGCCTGCGCTGCTCCAGAGCCGGCTGGAGGCGGAGGGCTACCCGCACCGGGTGGTCAATGCCGGCATCGCGGGCGATACAACCGCCGGGGGGCTGGCGCGGATGGATTGGCTGCTTCAGCAGCGCATCGACATCCTGATCGTCGAGCTCGGCGGCAACGACGGTTTGCGCGGGGTCGACCCGGCGGCCACCCGGGCGAACCTGAGCGCGATCGTGCGCAAGGGCCTGGATGCCCGCGCCACGGTCGTGTTCGTGGGCATGACCATGCCGTTCAATTACGGCAGCGATTACAAGGAGCGCTACGACGCCGTCTTTCCCGAACTGGCGGAGCGTTACGATCTGCCGTTCATCCCGTTCTTTCTGAAGGACGTGGCCGGGGTGCGGAAGCTGACGCTCCCCGACGGCATCCATCCCAACGGCGAGGGGTACAAGGTCATCCTCGAGACGGTCTGGGAGACCCTGGAACCGTTGCTGGAGAATTAGGACGGCCCACGGGCCGGTAGTGGCCGCGCCCAAGGGTGTGGTCCGCGGCACCTTAGCATTGGTCCTTCCCGCGGAATCGGCGGCTTGCCGATGGGGGATTCCGCCAGCGCCGGAGTGCCGCCTGCGCGTCCGCACTCGATCGGAGTCCCATGAACCTCATCCGAATCCTCGCTGCATTTATCTTCTATGCCGCTCTGGTGCTGGCGGTGCCCGGCGCGTCATCGGCCGATCCGCTGGAGGACGGCACCGCCGCCTTCGATGCCGGGGATTATGCCCGCGCCCTGGAGTTGCTGACCCCGCTGGCGGAGGGGGGCGATCCCGAGGCGGCGTTTCGCCTGGGGGCCCTTTACCAAAAGGGATGGGGCGCCGCGCAGGACTACGAGGAGGGCGTCCGCTGGTACCGCCGCGGCGCCGAGGGGGGGCACCCGGTGGCCCAGCACATGCTGGGGCTGGCCTACCTCAACGGCCAGGGGGTGGAGCCCGATCCCGCCGCGGCGGTGCGCTGGTGGCACCGGGCCGCGGAGCAGGGCTTCGTCGATGCCCAGTTCATGCTCGGCATCGCCGTCCTCTCGGGCACGGGCACCGCGCGGGACAGCGGCGCGGCCCTCCGCTGGCTGAAGACCGCGGCGGAGCAAGGGCACCTCAACGCCCAGATCAACCTGGGCCGCCTCTACGAGGAGGGCGCCCGCGTCCCCCGGGATTTGGCGGAATCCGTCCGTTGGTTCCGCATGGCCGCCGAGCAGGGCGACCCGGAACTTCAGCTCCAGCTCGGCATGAAGTACGCCGAGGGCGGCGGCGTGGCGCGGGACCCCGCCGAAGCGGTGCGCTGGTGGCGCCTCGCCGCGGAGCAGGGCCTGCCCCAGGCCGCCTATCAACTGGCGCGGAGCTATCTGCGCGGGGAAGGCATCGCCAAAGACGAGGCCCAGGCGGCGCGCTGGTTCCGCCCCGTGGCGGAGCAGGGCGTGCCCCAGGCCCAGGAACAGTTGGGGCGGCTTTACCGGGACGGGCGGGGAGTGGGGCAAGACGGCGCGCAGGCGGCCGAATGGTTCTACCAGGCGGGCATGGGGTATCTGGAGCAAGGCCGGCGCGACGACGCCCAACTGATGCTCGAGGAAATCCGCAAGATCGACCCGGACCATCCCCACGGAGCGGCCCTGCTCGAGGCCCTCAGCGCCACCAGCTGAGCGGCTCATCCCCGCGGGCGGATGCGTTCCCGCTGCGAATTTCCGCTCCGCCTCCCGCCCGGCCATTTCAAGCGCACCCTCCCGGCGCTGGCAACCGAGCGCGTTCGTGGTAGAACCGCCCGACGTGCTGAGTCCATCTGCCACGACGGCCGATCCGCGGCGTGGCCGAACCCCTTTCACCGGAGGAAACCCCGATGGCAGCCTACCTGATCGTCAACGTGAAGATTTCCAACCCCGAAGCCTACCAGGAGTACCGCAACCGGGTGCCGGGGGTGTTCAAGCAGTTCGGCGGCAAGGCCATCGTCCGTTCCCCCGAGTACGAAACCTGGGAGGGCACCAGCGACTTCGCTCAGGTGGTGGTGCTGGAGTTTCCGAGCATGGACCAGGCGCGGGCCTTCTGGAACTCGGAGGAATACAAGCCCGTCAAGGCCCTGCGCCAAGGGCACGCCGAGCTCACCGTGATCGCCGTGGAGGGCGCCGCCTGACCCGGGCGCCGATCCTGCGCGGAGCCGCCGGGGACTATTCCACGCCCGCCGCAAGCGCGTGAGGTACCGCACGGCGCGATGCACGGCTCCATGGCAGTCTGGGTGAGGATGACCCACGGGGGATAGGGGGCGCATCCGCCGCGCGGCCCGCGCCGCGCCGAGCTTCCATGAACCCCTTGTTCAATCACGCCACGCGCCTCTCCGTCCGCCATAAAGAATCGGGGGAAAACTCGCGGTTCAATTTTTCCGGCGGCAGCTTTTCCGAGTACGCGGCCCAGACCCGGGCCAAGATCGCCCATGCCCGCGCAAATGCGGGCTGGTGCGCCGATCCTCGGCTCGTGGACTGGAACGCGCCCTTCGAGTGCAGCCCGGAGGCGCCCGGCTTTTGCAATGACTCCGGGGAGTGGCAGGCCGAGCGGGACTACCGCGAGTTCCGCAACGCGGACGGCCGGGCGGAGAACGGGGTGCTGCTGATCCACGGCCTGACCGATTCTCCCTTTCTCGTGCGCGACCTGGCACGGTACTTCGTCCAGCGGCGGGGGTTTCTGGCGCGGGCGGTGCTGCTGCCCGGCCACGGCACGGTGCCGGGGGACCTGCTGCAGGTGCGCTGGCGGGAGTGGGCCAAGGCCGTGCGCTTCGGAATCGACAGCATGCGGGGCGAGGTGCGCCGCCTGTACCTGGCCGGATTCTCCGCCGGCGCGGCGCTGGCGGTGCTGGCAGCGCTGGAGGAGCCGCGGGTGGACGGACTGCTGCTCTTCTCTCCGGCGCTGCGGGTGAGCCCCATGGCCGCCCTCGCGGGGCTGCACAAAATCTACAGCTGGGCGCTGCCGGAGGCCCGGTGGCTCGCGCTGCACGAGGACCGGGACCCGGTCAAATACGAGTCGTTCGCGAATAACGCCGTGGTCGAGGTGCTCCGCCTGACCGTCGAGGTGCGCCGCAAACTGTCCGGCGCCTCGCTGACGGCCCCGGTGTTCGTGGCCCAGAGCGAGGGGGACGCGACCACCAGCACGCGGGAGGCGTTGCGCTTCTTCCGCAATCACAACGATCCCCACAGCCGCATGCTGCTGTTCGTGCGTTCGGCGGGCAGCGGCGGCTACGTGGACCGCATCCGCCGCATCAGCGCCACGGCACCCGCTCTGCGCGATCCGGGCGGGCGCATCATGAGCTTCGCCCACATCTGCCTGCCGGTGCACCCGCTGAATCCGCACTATGGGCGGCAGGGGGATTACCGCGACTGCCTGCACTACGAGGGCAGCAGCGGCCGGTTCGCGGATATGCTGCGCATCTGCTGCAGCGACGATCTCTTTGCCGCGGAGCCCAACGCGGCCTACGGCGAAATGGATCAGCTTTCCGAGCGGGTCGTCCTGCGTCGCCTCACCTACAATCCCCACTTCGACCGCATGACCGAGGCCATCGACGGGTTCCTCGCGGGTCTCGCATAAAGCGCCGAGTCACCACATGCGCGCAGCTCAGCCTTCCGGCGCCGCGGCGTAGCACTTGGCCCAGTGGTTGGGCCCCTGGTCGAACGGCGGAGGATACTCCGCCGGGCAATCCCGCCGCAGGCGCGGATCTTCGGTGTCCCGAAAGACCGGGCAGCGGGGATGAAAATGGCAGCCCGGCGGCGGGGTAATGGGC
>JAPUJL010000494.1 GCA_027296185.1 SAR324 cluster bacterium
TGGCCGTTCTCCTGGTTGTCCGGTGCAGTCTCGAAGTTCGCCGACGTCTCGAACCGCGGTCGGGGAGCGCTGGAACCCCACGGTCCGGGGGCTGGCGCAAAATACGGCGTACCTTAACCGATATCCCGGTGGTCCTCAACCGCCGCCCGCCCGCTTTGGCTTGTAGCCTGCAAGCGGCGCCGGGAAGGCGGCGGAGGAAAGGCGGCGAAGCGCACCGGACCACCGCACCATCCGGCCGGAGCCCGGATTGGCCGGCGCAGCGGTGGCCGCTTCGAGTACGGTATTCCCGAGCGGACGGCCGCAGTTATGTGTTGCGCCGGGCCACCGAACAGTGCTAAGCGGCGAGGGGAACACGTGGGCGGTGCGCGGCCAGGAGCCTTCCACGATGCGGTCGCCCGGGAGCGCGGTCCGACCACAGGCGCCCTCAGAAAGGAACCGCCGGGGGTCATTTTCGGTCGATTCCGCGCGGGAGATAACGGGGGTTCGGATCGGCGTGGAAGGGACGCTACCGAATTCGCGCCGGACCCTCGACTGGCTTGATCTTCCTGATGGTTTTCTATAAGTATGGTTTCCACGCTCGCCCCGGCAAAGGGCGGGCCGACTTGCGATCGGAAACAGAAATTTCGGAACGGGCCGCGGGCGGCCTGCGGTGACGTCTACAAAGGGATTGACAAACGACCTATTTTTTATTTTTTAATGAATTCTCGTCCGTTCCACCGGCTCGGCGAGGGATAAGCAGGCATCGAAGTCATCGATGAGCGGGGACAGCCAGGAGAAACCATGAGCGTCGATTATCAACAGGGTCCGAAGATGGTGCATCCGGAGGAGCCGAGTGCCGTTGGCTCCCGCAACAGCCTGAACCGGGATGCCCGCGACGAATACACCGAGGCGCGTCAGATCATCGACGAGGAAGTGGACAAGATCCTGAACCATATCCAGGCGAAGCTTCCGCCGGAGGTTCTGGAAGACTTGCAGGTGATGGGCAACATCAAATCCAACCTGCACACCTACTACAACCAAAGCTTCCAAAACATGGTCAACCGGTACCTGACCACCGTCGAGGACGAGTTCGGGAAGAAGGTGCGGGACATGCTGGACAAGGACGAGCATGCCACCCTCAACCGCTACACGCCCCGCGAAATCGCCCATCTGGTCAATTCCATCGGCGGACCCGAGATGTTCAACACGGGCGAGGTGGAAAAATCCATCGTCAACATCATGGGTCACTTGCAGGGCCACGTGCAGCGCGGCATCTACGAGGTGGAAGCGCAAACCACGAACATCCTCATGCAACGGACGGACGTGGGCGGGTTCGTGCGCGGAGAGAACGCCTATTCGGTGGTCAAGTGCTCCTTCCGCGACAACTACAAAAAGCCCGACACGGTGCGGGACATCAAGCTGGCCATCAACGTGCTGGATTCCGAGCTGATCAGCCCCGTCGTGCCCCATCAGATGCTGACCGAGCACCTGCTGAAGAACGTGATTGCCGCCCACATCCATGGCCTGGTGGAGCGTGAGGTGGACGAAATCAACCAGCAGCTCACCCTCGAGGGCCGGCCCGGGCTGAGCGACAAGGAAGGCCTGTTCGAAAAGATCAAGACGGTGGAAAACTACACCGACGACGATCAGTCGGACAATTCCAAGCGTTACCAACTCCTCTCCAAGGATTTGCTGGAGCGCATCGAGGGGCTGGCCGGAGAAATCGGGGGCGCCGACTTCGACGCGCTGGGTGTGCGGGAGGGCATCGCCCAGTTTCTCGATCACGAGAATCTACGCACACAGGGCTGGTACACGGCGATTAATTCGATCACGTCCATCCTGGACACCAGCCGGATGGGTTACCAGCACATCCACAACTTCAAGAACGCCCGCCATCTCGAGCTGCGCGAGTACCAGGAGACCGACGTCAATCGGCTGCCCGACGAGCGGTACGAGATCGACCTCAAGTACTACGACACGCGGCAGGTTCAGGAAGAGAAGGTCGCCTACAGCGCCCAACTGGTCGAGTTCCGCCGCGAGATCATGCGGCTCTGGGACGTGATCGATCAGATTTACCAGGAAGAGAAGGAAAACCAGAACTTCCGCGATTGGGATTCGCTGGTCGACTCCACAATCAACCGTTCGCGCCCCGCGGCCCGTAGAGGCTGGTTCCAGGCGGCTGCCGAAGGGGAAGAGGAAGAGGAGAAGGCGTGGAACGAGGTGACGTTCATTCAGCGGCGGCTGACGACGTTGGAGGAGATGAACAGCACCTATACGCAGACGACCGAGGAGTTTCTGGAGCGCTTCAAGATCATGCGCAACCGCCTCTCGGACATCTTCGAGTTGAACTATCCGGATCACCGGGTGATCGTCGAGCAGCGGATGAACTTCCTCGAGGATCAGTTCATAACCTTCCAAGCGCGGGTGAACCCCTACCATGTGCAGCCGGGCTTAATGCTGGATGTGAGCATCACCTCGATCAAGCGCAGCCAGACCACCGTGAAGGGGATGGCCAACGTGCTCAACGAGTATCTGGCCGGCATTTCGCAGGGTTTCACGGACCGGGCGATCGTGGGCTTCCACCGCCGCTCCAACGTCCGCGACGATGTGGAGATCTTCGGCTCGCCGGCCGCGGAATAGGGGGGAATCGCCCAGAGCGTCCCCGTGGCACCGGGGGCGCGGACCCAAGAGCACTCATCGGACGATAGGCTATGTTCAACGACTACTCCGCCCTCAGCAATCGACAGGGCTTCAACAAATCCCTGGCCCACTTCCGGATGGTCTCGGCCATCATCGAACCCTTCAGCAACGGGCAGAACTTGGCCGACCTGGTCGACGAGCTCGAGAAGAACAGGGGGATGGAGAAGGCCCAGATCGGTCCCCTGCTCAACGCATTGGTGGTGGAACGCGCCCAGTACGCGACGCGCTCCTTCAACATGCCCACCGATTTCAAAGCTTTCGATCCCATCTGCGAAGACACCCAGAATTGGAACCGCCTCGACGTGATCGTGGCGTACCACCACCCGCAGTTGGGGATCAGCCTGATCAATCCCAAGCGCAAGAGCCACTGGGATGCCGTTCAGGACTTCAACCGCCAGGAGTTGGTGGTCGTCTACCTCAAGGCGTTGCGCGAGGCCGACGAGCCGTTGGAGGAGAAGGCTTTGAGCGCGCTTCAGAGCCTGCTCACCGGCATGCCCAACGGCGATACCAAGGCGTTCCACGACCCCGGCCTCAAGGCGAAGCCGGCCCCCAAGCCCGCTCCGGCCGCACCGGCCCCCGCGACCGCACCGGCCAGTCCGGCTTCCGCCGCCGCGGCTCCATCCGCACCTTCGGCGCCCGCGCGGGCCCCGGAACCTCAGCCCGCCGCCGCGGCGGCCCCGGCGAAGCCAGCCGCCGCGCCGGCAGAAGGCGGCAAGCGGCGCATGACGCCGAAGTACAGCGTCCAGGTGACCAACGAGTTGTTCCACAATGGAAACGTCGAGGCGTGGAAAAACATCGTGGAAAGCTACAAGGCCAAGTTTCCCGACTTGGAAGTCCACATTTTTCACGACGGCGAGAAAGTCAACGATATCAATTCCCTGTTCAAGTGGGGCAAGGTCAATCACGGGGACGTGCTGCTGTTTTCGGTGGCCGGCGAGGATATCAAGGGTGTGGCCAAGCTCCAACGCTATTTGTTCGAGGGCGCGAGCCTACGCTTCCAGACGTATCTGAAGAAGGACGTCAACAAGGTGCTGCACCTGTTCTGAGCCCGTGCTCCAATTTTCTTGCCGCAATAGGACGCTACGTTCATGGTCGATCTGATCCATTTCAATCAAAACGAATACCTGGAAGGGGATGACCTGCAGGAACGGTTCGGGCTACGCGGGCGCAACATGTTCGAGTTGGCCGCGCTCAAAACCCCGATCGCTCCGGGCTTCCTGGTGGATTCGCCCACCCTGCTCGAGAACGGGCTGAAGGACCTTTCCGTCGACGAGCTCAAGGGCGCCGTCCAGAAAATCGAGAAGCTCACCAAGAAGACCTTCAACGGGCCCGCCCGCCCGATGCTGTTCAAGGTGGTGGTCTCTCCCTCGATTCAGATCGGCAGCATCCGCTCCGTGCACACCGTGGGCATCAACGATTCGGTGGCGGAAGGATTCGCGAAGTATTGCGGCGAGGCGTTCGCCTATCAGGAGTACCGCTACTACCTCGAACAGCTCAGCAAGCGCTTCCTTGGGAAGAAAGATAAGGATTTCAAGGAGATAGCCGACTCCAACCCCAAGGCCTCCGACAAGGAGGTGTGCAAGATGTACCGGGAGGCGGTGGTGCCCGACTTTCCCCAGGACGGCTACGAGCAGTTGCGGCTGGTGCTGACCGCGATGGCCGATCAGTATCTCGGCGACGACATGAACGAGGGGATCGAGGCCGGGCTGATGGTGCAGATGATGGTCTACGGCAACTACGGCGACGACAGCTACAACGGGAATTTCTACTCGCGGAACATCGTCACCGGCGAAGATCAACTCTCCGGTTTCTTCGGACACGACGAATTCGATACGGAACCCCAGGATGGGCAGGATATCAATTCGATCAAGAATAAGTATCTGACTGAGTTGAAGAAGGTCGTCACCCAGTTGGAAGAGAAATTCCTGGATATCCGCCAAATCAAGTTCACCATCGAAGACTCGCAAATTTGGGTGGTCGAGCAAAATCCGGTGGATGCCAAGTCCACCCAAGCGGAGATCCGCACCCTGCTGGACATGAACCAGAAGGGCCTGATCACCAAGGAGAAGATGATCAAGGCGATCCCGCCCAATCAACTCCAGGATTTGCTGCATCCCGTCATCGATCACAAAACCACCAAGAACATGCCCAAGGTGGTCGGTGGCATCGCCGGCTCTCCCGGTGCGGCCATCGGGCGGATCGCCTTCAGCACCGAGAAATTGATGGCCGAATACCGGCGCTGCAACCTGCTCGGCATCAATTCCGACCTGATTCTGTGCATGGAGGCCACCTATGCCGAGGACGTGCAGGCGATCGAGGTAGGCAAGGGCGTGATCTCCTCCGAGGGCGGGTACGCCTCCCATGCTCCGGTGGTATCCCGCAGTCTGCGCAAGCCGTGCCTGGTGTACAACGACATCGAGTTCCACAACGGCTACATCGTGGCGGACGGGGTTCGCATCAACGAATTCGACACCATATCGATCGAAGTGCCCACCTACACCGATCCCACGATCTTCGTCGGCGAGGCGAAGATGGTCTACCCGGATACCTCCACCAACGGGCTCGAGGAATTCATCGCGAACGTTCAGGAGTACGTCAAGGATTTCGACGTGATGGGCATCGCCACCAACCTCAACGATGTGGATATCGCGTTAAAGTTGGGCGCCTCCGGCATCGGTTCCTATGCCATTGACGAACTGCTGCAAGCCCCCGGCGTGCTGGCATCCTTCCGCGAGGCGATCCTGCTCACCGAGCCGGACAAGCGGAAAGTGGCGCTGGGACAGCTGGAGAAGAACCTGTGCAAGACCGTCCGGAAGGTATTCGAGGCCCTCGACGGCCGCAAGGTAATGTTCAAGACCCTGGACATGCCGCTCACCGAGTTCCTGCCCCACGATCCGGACGAGGCCAAGTCCTTCTATGCCTCGCTGCAGAAGAAGCACAAGAAGCTGAGTGCGGGCGAGTTGGCCAACCGCGCCAGCCAGTTGCGCAACATCAACCCCATGATGGGGCTGCGCGGCAGCCGGATCGCCATCTCCTACCCCGATCTGTACGAGACCCAGTTCGCCGCGGTGCTGCGGGCGGCCTACGAGTTCAGCAAGGATGCCGGCAAGGCGCCGGACTTCGATTTCATGGTGCCGGGGGTGATGGGCGACATGGAGATGAAGTTCATCCGCAACGGCCGGAACATCGAGGGCACCATCGTCCGCGGGCTGAACGGCGTGGAACGCGATTTGATGGAGGAGTGGAAGGTCGAGCGCATGCCGTTTTCCTACCGCATCGGCGTGATGATCGAGCTTCCCGCGGCGGCGCTGATGGCCGGGCACATGGCCAAGCAATCGGATTTCTTCGCCATCGGGACGCAGACCCTGACCCAGACCACGGCGGGAATGTCGTACGACGACATCAACATGTTCCTGCCGTCGTTCACCCAATACGACATCCTGCGCGACAATCCTTTTCAGATCCTGACCACGCCGGTGAAGCAGCTGATCTCCCTGGCCAAGGATTTCGGCACCATCACCCGGCCCGATCTGAAAGTGGGGTTGTGCGGCAGTCACGCCGCCGATCCGGTGAACATCGAGTTCGCGTTTCAGACGAAACTCGATTTTGTGTCGTGCAATCCTTACGGCGTGCCGATCGCCATGCTGGTCGTGGCGCAGCACAGGATCGGCAAGAGCAACTGAGGCAGGAGGTATCCACCCGCACGATCGACCCCGGCGCGCCGGCGCTCTTACGGATGGTGGAGCCGATGGCGTAGAATTAGGCTCGCGGCGCCGGTGCTGCCCTTGACTGTGCCCGGAGTTGTCAGTATGGGTGGTGGCACACTGAATACTGCGTGGCGGAACACGGAAGCCGCTGAAACGACAACATGAAAACCTCCGCCAGCCCGGTGGCCGGCGGGAACACTCAGCCGATCGATCGGCCAAGCAGTTCGAAGCCTAGGGAGGACCATTACAATGCCCGAAGACCTGATCAGACACGGGCCGAACGTCATCCATCCGGAGACGGAAAGCGCCGTCGGGTCGCGCAACAGCCTAATCCGAGATGGTCGCGACGAGTATGCCGAGGCCAGATTGATGGTCGACGAGGCGGTGGACAAGGTGCTGAACCATATCCACGCCAAGTTGCCTCCCGAAGTGTTGAGCCGGGTGGAAGTGATGGGGAGCATCAAGTCCAAGCTCCACACCTACTTCAACCAGAATTACCAGAACATGCAGAACCGGTTCCTCACCACGATGGAGGACGAGCTGGGCAAGAAGGTGCGGGACATGATCGACCTGGAGGAACTGCGTGGGGTCAACCGCTACGCCCCCCGGGCGATCTCCTACCTGCTGGACCGCATCGCCGGCGCGGACAAGTTCAACACCAGCGAGGTCGAGAAATCGATCGTGAACATGTACGGGCACCTCCACGGGCACGTTCAGCGCGAGATGAACGACCTGGAGACCCACACCAACAGCCTGCTGCGGCGCAAGACGGATGTTGGCGCGTTCGTGCGGGGCGAGAACTCCTACGCCATCGTCAAGTGCTCGTTCCGCGACCTCCCGGACAAACCGGAAAACGTCTATCAGATCAAGCTGGCGCTCAACATGCTGGATGCCGAGTTGATCAGCGCCGTCCATGCGTACCAGGCGGAAGTGTCCGGCCTCATCAAGGATCTGATCTCCAAGCACATCGGGGATGCGCTGTCGCGGGAGCTGGACGCGATCAACGAAAACCTGATCGACGAGGGAAAGGCGGAACTGGTGCCCGAGGAGAAGATTTTCGAGCGCATCAAGGCCCTGGATAATCACATCGCGGACGACGACGCGGAAGCATCGCGGCGGTTCACTCATATTTCCAAGCGGGTCTTCGACGCGATCGAAGGGCTCCGGGCCGATATTCCACTCGAAGAGTTCGATCCGCTGGCCTTGCGCGAGAACGTCCACAAGGTGATCGAGTCGGAAAACATCCGCAACCGGGGCTTCAATACCGCCGTCAACGCAATTACGCACATTCTCGACTGGAGCCGCATGGGCTACCAGCACATCGAGAACTTCAAGTCGGCGCGCTCCGTTCGTATCCGCGAGTACGCGGAAACGGATCCGAATTTGCTCCCCGACGAGCGGTACCAGCTCAACCTGGATTTCTACGACACCCACCAACTGACCGCCATGCGGGAAGCCTACAGCCTGCAAATGCAGGAGTTCGAACGCACCATCCTCGAGCTGTGGGACGTCGTCGAGAAGATCTACGTGGAGAACCGTGAGGAAACCAACCGCGACGATTGGGCAACCTTCTCCGAGCGGGTGCTGGAGAAGCCGGTGCGCCGCTCCTGGTTCGCCGCACGGGGCGATGACGAGGATCAGGAGGAAGCGGTTCCGGAAGAGCCGGCGGCGACCTGGAACGAGATCACATTCGTCGCTGCCAAGCCCTCCGCGCTGATTTCGGCCAACCCCACCATGGAACAGCGGGTGAACGACCTCAAGAGTCGGTTCCCCATCATGCGCGAGAAGCTGATCACCGTGTTCGAGGAGGAGAACCCGGACCTGCGGGTCATCGTGGAGAACCGCCTCCAGTTCCTGGATAGCGAATTCAACCGCTTCTCCGCGCTGATCAATCCGTTCCATGTCCAGCCCGGTCTGTTGCTGGACCTGGATATCGTGACGATCAAGCGCAAGAGCACGACCATGATGACCATGGCCAACGTGCTGAACGAGTTTCTCTACACCGTGTCGCAGGGCTTCGCCGACTCGGCGTTCGCCTCCTTCTCGCGGCGCCGCTCCACCGAGCGGGCCGACATGGCCGGGGAATTCGTCACGGGCACGGGCATGGCCGAGGTCGGCGAGGGCGAGGAAGTCTTCGAGTAAGCCTTCCCCCGGCCCGGTGCGCCGGGGCGCTCAGTCCGCGGGCCGCGATTGCGCGCGGAATTCGCCTGGCGCCCTGACCTCCCTTCATTCCCAGCCGCAAACCCGCGCGGCCGCCCCAGGGCGGTTCCGCGGAGTTGCACGCGCCGCCGGTGCCGATCGGCGGTCGCATCTGGCGTAGGCGCCGCGACCTCTGATAGAATGCGCGCATGGCGCGGCCTCTCCATTTGATCTCCCTGGCTCCTAGCCTGGCGGAATCGTTGATCGCCGGCGGTCAGGACCGCCCCGAGCATCGTCATCTGGAATTGGATCGCAAGGGGGCGCCGGCGTCGCTGCCATTCTCTCCCAAGGCGTTGGGCGAGCTGTTGAAGCAGCAGGGGCGCAGCCGTCTGCCGTTGGCGATCGTGTTGCCGAGCAAGGCCATCACGTTCCGCAAGGTGCAGTTCCCGTTCGCGAATCCCAAGAAAGTGCTTCAGGCTCTCGAGTTCGAACTAGAGCACGAGCTCCTGGGCGACATCGATCAGCACGTCTTCACTTACCGGATGCAGGGACAGCCTGACGGCTCGGCGGTGGTCTCCGCGTATCTGATGGAGCGGTCGGTGCTGAACGACCTGCTGGACATCTGCCGCGAGCACGGGGTGAGACCCTACCGGATCACGTTTTCCGCGAGCGCCCTCTACCTCTCAACGCCACTCCATTCGCCGCTCCACTTTCAGTTATACGCGGGCGCGGAAGAGACCTTCATTTCCGTCATCCGCTCCAACCGGCTGCATTCGGTGCGCACCTTTCCCTTCAACCCCATCGGGCCGATCCTGGCCTCCACCGAGCAGCCCATCCGCTCGGCCAGAGAATTCATGGAACTGCTGGACCGCAGGCGCGGTGGCGAGGGTGGGGAAAACGGCGCCGGCAACGGTGCCGGCGGAGCGGAGGCGCCGGCCGAAAACGGCCCGGCCCAGCGCCCATTCTCGGGCGAGGTGGACCGGCGCCGCCACGGCGCCGGCTCGGAGCGCCAATTGTTTTTGCAGCGCTTTCGCACCGAATTCGAGGCGTTGCTGCCCGATCTGAACCAGTTCGTCCGGCTCCACGCATTCGGCGAGCCGATCACGATGAGCGTGCATGGCATGTTCGCGCCGTTCCTGCACTGGGATTCCGAGGGGCGCGAGTTCACGCTCCAGGACGCCCCGCCCGCAGCGCACGGCGGGTCGCGGGAATCCCTGGGGATCGTCGAGGAATTGCAGTCCCATCCCGAGGAGTTCCGGTCGGCGGGCCTGATCAGTTTTCAGCGACAGCACGCGGGCTGGGTGCAACAGCTCCTCGAATTGCGGCGGCCTCTAACCGCCATGGCCGCGGGTCTGGCCGTCCTGCTGGCGTTGGTGGCGGGAAACTTCTACTTGAATTTGTCGGCGATGCGGCAGGAATTGCGCCGGCTCGATGTGGAGACCCGTAGCCAGCTTTCCCAGCACCTGCCCAACGGCACTGCCGCCGGCGAGGGGATGCGCCTCCTGCGGGAACAGGTGAGGCAGCTGCGTACGAGCCTGGAAGCCGATGCCCGCTTCGTCAATTACCGCTACAACGTGCTGGAGGCGCTGAAGACGGTCACCGGGCTCTTCGAAGACCATCCGGGGCTGACGGTGGAAAGCCTCACCCTGAGCGACGAGCGCTTCTCCATCGCCGGAAAGACACCCAGCTACAACGACTCGGAATCGCTGCGCAACCGCCTGGCCGCCCTGGAGCGATTCAAAGAGCGGGAGGCGAAGATCACCCACCAGCGGACGGCGCAGGGCATCTCCTTCCGCATCTCCATCGAGCCCTGAGCCCATGGTCCTTTCGGCGCGGGAAAAGCTTTTGCTGGCGATACTGGGCGTCGCGGTCGTTCTGGCGGCCGTCTTTTTCGCCGCCCAGGGAATGCAGGGTTACGAGCAGCGGTTGACCGCGAGGGTTGCGGAGCGGGAATCCACCCTGCGCCAAATCACCGAATTGAACCGGGAGCTGAACCGGCTCAAGCGCACGCCCGCGCCCAGGCGCCTGGAGCGCCCGCTGATCGGCAATCTGGAGGAGCTGGCCCATCGGGTGGGCGTGGCGGAGCGCCTGCAGTTGAACCTGGTGCCCCAGGACCGGGCGAAGAAGCTGGAGTCGGTGGAGATGCGGGTGGATTCCATGACCCTGGACGAGATGCTGGCTCTGGTGCACGCCATCGAGGATGCCTCGCCGCCGCTGGTGATCGACAACTTCGAGTTGAGCCCCTCGTTCCGCTCGCAGGAATTGTTGCGGGTGACGATGCGGGTGCTGGCGCAGAAATAGCCCACCGATGCGCACGCTCCTTTGGATCGCCGGCACAATCGTGTTTTTCCTGGTCGCGTTCTGGATCGGGTTCGTGAACCATTTCCCCGGTGCCGCCCTGTCCCGCTATCTGGAGCGGAACCTGAACCGCGATCCCCGCTACTTCGCTTCGATCGCGCCCGCGGAACTCAAATGGAACCGGTTGGTGATCCCCCGGATCCGCATCGACGGCGGACCCGGCGGCACTCCGAAGTTCCTGGTGGCTTTCAATGACACCGAAATTCCGTTATCCTTCAACATGTTGAGCGGCGCCACGGCCCGTACGACGGTCGGCGGGTTCGGCAGCCTCGAGTTGTTCTGGCCCTGGGAGCCCGGCGTGGTGCGAGTGAGCGGCCGGGAGATCAGGCTGGAGGCGATTCCCGCGCTGGCGCAACTGCCCGCCAAGCGGATCAACGGGAGGCTCGAGTTCGACGGCGAGTTTACGCCCACCGACGGTGGGTTGCCACAGGGCCGCCTGCGGGGCCGCCTGATAGGGGTGGAAATCGGAGAGTTCGCGATCCTGGGCCTGAATATCGGGCGTACCCGGCTCGACGAGGCGCGGTTTCAACTGAGCCTGGGGCGGGTCATACAGGTGGAGACGTTTACCTTGCAAGGCGACGTGCAAGGCCAGATCACCGGTTCGATCACCCCACGGGTCAATCGCCCTCAGGCGTCCCTGGTGAATTTGCAGGTGGACTTGGCCATCGCCCCCCAGTGGATCGAGCAATTGGAAACTCTCGGCCCTATCGTGGAAAGTTTCCTGGACGAGGGCCGCCTGCGCGGAAACCTCCGCGGTACCGTGGGCAAGCCGACCTTCCGTAAATCGAGGAGCCGCAACTGATGGATGGACCCCGCGGTACCGCCGCCGTGACGGGCGGCATACTCCTGTTGTGCTTGGTGTTGCTTGCGGTGTTCACCGCCGGGGAACTGGGGTTCGGCGTGTCCAGCGGAGAGCCTCTCACCGTGACGGTGCGCCGCGGCGAATCGCTCTCGGCCCTCTCCCGGCGGATGCACGAGGAGGGACTGCTGGCGCACCCCCGCTTCTTCCAGACGCTCGCCATCCTGCGCGGCGACGCCCAACGGATCAAGGCCGGCCAGTACACCGTGGGCGGCAACCTGAGCGCCGGCGAGCTGATTCGGGAGCTCGTCTCCGGCTCGAGCCGGATGTTCAGCTTCACCATTCCGGAGGGGTATTCGCTGCCGGACATCGCGGCGAAGCTGGAGCGCGATGGCGTGGGCGATGCGGCCACCTTCCTGCGCCTGGCGAAGGATCCGGAGTTCATCGCCCGGCTGGATCTGCCGCTTGCACCGGATCAGGCGAGCCTGGAAGGGCTGATCTTTCCGGAGACCTATTCCTTCGCCGCCGGCACGCAGGAGGCCGGGCTGATCCGGGTCATGGTGGCCGAGTTCAACCGCCGCGCCGCGCCGGCGTTGCAGGCCAAGGCCGCCTCAGTGGGACTGAGCGCCTATGCCGCGCTGACTCTGGCTTCGATCATCGAGAAGGAGACGGGTGCCGCATTCGAGCGGGAGTTGATCTCCGCCGTTTTCCACAACCGGCTCAAGGCCAATATGCGGCTCAGCAGCGATCCCACGGTGATCTACGGCATCGAGTCGTTCAACGGCAACCTCACCCGCCGGCACCTGGAAACGCCGACCCCGTACAACACCTACCGCATGCGGGGCCTGCCCCCGACTCCGATCGCCAATCCGGGGCTGGACAGCGTCCTGGCGGCGCTCGGACCGGCCGACGTGGAATACCTCTACTTCGTGTCCAAGGGAGACGGCACGCACCACTTCTCCAAAACCTACCGGGCCCATTCCCGGGCGGTGTGGCGGTATCAGAAGCGGCCCCACCGCAGACGCAAATCCTGAACCGAGGCGTTGCCGTGGCGCTGTATTCGTACCGCGCGCTGAGCGTTGACGGGCACCCGGAGAAGGGCACCATCACCGCCTCCTCGGAGTCCGAGGCCAAGGCACAGTTGCGGGCCAGGGAGGTCTATCCGGTCGAGCTGAAGGTATCCCAGCCATTCCGCCTGGACGGGCTGGTGCGGTTCGGATTGCCCCTGCGGCGCGGCATCGGCCCCCGTCAGCTGGCGACGTTCACCCGCCAGTTCGCCACGCTGCTGCGAGCGACGATCCCCTACGACACCGTGCTGCAGATGATCATCCAGCAGACTTCCGAGCTGGGGTTCAAGACCGTGCTCAGCGACGTCCGCAGCCAGGTGAATGAGGGCTCCTACCTGGCCGATGCCTTTGCGCGGCACCCCACCTACTTCCCCCACATGTTGGTGAGCATGGCGCGCTCCGGCGAGACCAGCGGCATGATCGTGCTTATCATGACGCGGCTGGCCGACTACTACGAGAACCTGGCGCGGTTGCGCAGCCGGATGACCTCGGCGCTGGTGTACCCGCTGTTCATGATGGTCTTCAGCATGGCCGTGGTGTTGTTCATGGTCACCTACATCATTCCCCGCATCACGCAACTGCTCGAGAACTTCGGTTCCGAGCTGCCGCTTTCGACGCGCATCCTGATCGGGCTGAGCGACGGGCTGATCAACTATTGGTGGGCCATCCTGCTGGCGGGCGGGGGGCTGTTCGTCTGGACCACCCGGTTCCTGCGCACCGAGCGGGGCCAGATCCTGCGGGACCGGCTGCACCTTGCCGTGCCCGGGTGGAAAATTCTCCAGCGCAAGATGATCATGCAGCGCTTCGCCCAGACCCTCTCCACGCTGGTGCACAGCGGCGTGGAATTGAAGGCGGCGCTGGTGATCTCCGCCGAAGTGATGGAGAATCGGGTGTATGCCGAGGCGATGAGGCAGGTGATCGAGGACGTGCAGAGCAAGGGATTGCCCCTCTCGCTTTCCCTGCGGCGGACGGGGCTGATGCCCGAGGACGTGTGCCAGATGATCGCCATCGGCGAGGAAACGGCGTCGCTCGACGAGATGCTGGAGAACGTCTCCAACCGGCTCACACAGGAGATCACGACGACCCTTGATGCGGCCACCTCTCTGTTCGAGCCGATCATGATCCTGGTCATGGGGCTGGTGGTGGGATTCATCGTCGTTTCGGTCCTGCTGCCGTTGTTGCAAATGAACCAATTGCTGGGTTGAACCATGAAGATGCGAAAGTTATGGCTGGCCCTCCGGGCGTGCCGTGCATTGCGCAGGGGGAAGCCTCACCGGTACGGGCTGACCTTCATCGAGATTCTGGTGGTGATGGTCATTCTCGCGTTGATCGCGGGAATCGTGGGCACCCAACTCCTCGGCCAGGCGGAGCAGGCCAAGGCCGACGCCACGAGGATCCAGATCCGCTCCCTGGTCTCGTCGCTGGATTTGTACCGCCTGCACAACTCCCGCTATCCGTCCACCGAGCAGGGGCTGCGGGCCCTGATCGCCCGGCCCGAAGTGGGCAGCATCCCCAACGACTGGCAGGGGCCTTACCTCACGTCGAACAAACTGCCCGAGGACGGATGGGGCAACAGCTTCGTCTATCAGGCCGATAACGGCGTTTACGACATCCGCTCCCTGGGGGCGGACGGCCTGGAGGGCGGTTCGGACCTCGATGCGGACATTTCCTCCAAGAATCTCTAGCGGGCGGGGCGGCTTCACCTTCGTGGAGGTCATGGTGGCCCTGGCCATCCTGACCTTGATGACGCTATTCGTGTTGCCCGCTTTCCAGAACCTGTTGCAGGGCCAGCGGGAGCGGGAGATCGGCCGGTTGGCGAGCGTGATCCGACTCGTGCGCCACGAGGCGATCCTGACACGCACTCCCTACCGCCTGACCTTCAACCTGGACGAGGGGAGCTACGCCGTCGGCAAGCGCAACGAAGCAGGCGAGTTCGCGGCCGTCGCCGACGTCCGGGCGCTGGCGCCCCACCAGTTGCCCGACGAGTTGCGCCTGCAGGACGTGATGCTCTATGGCAACGTCAACAACCGGTTGACGAACCAGGAGGTGCCGATCGCGTTCGACCCCTCGGGCTTCATGGATCCCTTCCTGCTTCACTTCCAGGACGGCGGGGAAGACTGGACCTTCCGGGTCTCCTTCATGGGCCGCAGCGACGCCCTGGAAGGCTACAGCGATGAACCCTTGCGCTAGAACGGGTCTCGAACACGGGGATACGCCGCGTATTTCGAGACGCGCGCATGGCTCGCCTCGACGTTCCGTTATTGCGACCCGTTCTAGCGCCTGTCCGCGCTGGCGGCGGGGAATCCACCGCTCCCGGGACGGCTTCACACTGCTCGAGGTGCTGGTGGCCTTCGCCATCCTCACCGTCACGCTGGTCACGCTCTATCAGGCCTTCTCCAGCAACCTGCTGATTCTTTCCTCCACCCGCGGGTTGTGGAAGGCCATGTCCTACACCCACAACGAGTTGCAGCGCTGGGAGCGCATGACCGTGCCGCCGCCACTGCACGTGGATCAGGGTGCCTTTCCCGAGGACGATCCCATGTTCGGCTATTCCTGGCGCCGCGAAGTCTCCGACCAGACGCCCCTGCCCGGTGTCACGGTGCGCAAGGTCAGCCTTCGATTGAGTTGGAGCGAGGGAAAGCGCAGCCAATTCTTCGAGTCGGAAGTTTATGTGCCGCGGCCCTGATCGCCGGAGGCGCATGGCCGGCCCCGTCCGGTGCCGGCCCAAACAGATTCGGCACGGCTGCCGCCGTGTGCTTACACGGGTTCGGCTCGGCTTTACGCTGATCGAGCTGCTGGTGGCCCTGAGCCTGCTGTCGGTGGTGCTGACCCTGCTCTTCGGGGGGTTCTTTCAGATTTCCAATTCCGCGAACCGGCTCAACGAGCGGCTGACCCAGCGCCAGGAGCTGCGGTTGCTGGCGGACCTGATCGTCCACGAATTGTTGGCGGCACAATACCTAGAACAGCAAGCGAAAGGGGGCAATTCGTCGGGAATCGTGGCGGAGACCCTGCGGGTGGGCGACGGGGACTTCACGCGGATCGATTTCCATGCGGCGGTGCCCGTCCGCTTCTACCGCCAGGTGCCCCCGGAGCGGGATCCCCAGCTGCACGAGCTGGGCTACTGGGTCGAGCTGGACGAGGACACCGGCGATCCGGTGCTGATGCGGCGCGAGGATTTCTACCTGGACGACGAGCTGAGCGCCGGCGGAGAATCCGCGCGGATGACGGCGGGCGTGGAGGCGTTCCTCGTCGAGTTTCTGTCGGCGGAAGGGGCCAGTTCCAGCGAAACCCAGGAGCGATGGACGGACCGGTGGAACTCCGCCGACGCCACGGACGGAGAGGAGATGCCCCTCGCGATCCGCCTGACCCTGACCCTGAAGGTGGACGGCGGTAACCCGCTCTCCGAGACCCATGTGATCAACCTGCCCGGTAGCCTGACGATCCAGGCGGCACCGAGTGGAGATGGCTGGGGATGATGCGGACCCAGGCAAGAATGCCGCCCGCGCGGCGGGGGATCGCCCTGATCGTCACGCTGGTGGTGGTGATGTTGATCACGGCGTTCCTCACCGAGTTCAGCTTCACGACCGGCCTCGAGCTGCGCACCGTGCAGACCTTCAAGGAGCGGGCCGAGGCGCG
>JAPUJL010000495.1 GCA_027296185.1 SAR324 cluster bacterium
CGGCCAAGCTCGGGGCTCTCACCGTCTCCCGATCGTTGGGGCTTGGGGTCGCGGGTACTCGTCCCTGTCAACGCCTGGGCACCCTGAGCGCGGCCATTGCTCGGCGAAACACCTCCGCACGGCTGGCGCTCAAGGGCCATCGTTCATGTTTAGGGGCTTCGGCTTTGAATTGCAACCGCTGATTGGAGCCGAAGGGATGTATCAGAATGAGTCACATTACGAGACACAATTGGTTCGTTTTGAGCGATTCCAAGTCACAAAGACTTGTATAAATTTCGAATATCGTTGGCTTGATTGGCAAATTTGGGATGGCACGGAGATTGTAGAAGAGAGAGTCCTGGTTTTTGAAATCGATAGGGAATTCAAGTCATTTCTTCCAAGGAGGACGACCATGAGCCTACCCGCCGCGCATTGGGAGGCCGAGCAGGCTCTGCTCCGCCACGATCCCGTAGAGGCTCTGGTAGCCGATCAACTTCAACCCTTGTACCTGTTCCTCAACTCGTTTTTCGAGGATCCCCAGGCCTCGTTGCAGTGGGCCCACCTGATCTTCCGCTCCGCATCGGCGCGGGCGGAATACACCGTCGAATCCATCTACCGGTCGGCTTGCATCGCCATCAGGGACAATGCCCATACGTCGACTTTGCTCTCCCTGATGGATGAGGACAGCGCCCTGTGCTGGCTGCTCAAGGAACTAGCCGGGTTGCGCTACAATGCCATCGGCGTTGCTGCGCATGGGCGAGGAACAGGTGAAGGCTCACGTGGCCACCGCCCGCGCGGCGATGGTGCCCCTGGTCTGATAGCCGGTCCGATCTCCGCTCGCCTCCCCGAGCGGCAGAATGGCCCCGATTCGCTGCACCGGCGCCGGGGCCATCCCCGCCCTACTTTTTGACGGAACCGTGCGTCATGGCGCCAAGGATGGCGCTTGCCCAGAAGCAATGCCCCCGCTGGGCGGGGCACTTTTCGACTGGCGGGCGGTCCAAGCCGCGGGCCAAGCGGACGGCCCGCGGCTGCCGACTGCCCAATTGCGCCTTGCGTTGATGGCCGGTTGCACCGACAATCGGCGGGTAACCGTCGAAAGCCGGACGGTCCAATCCCGGGCGGTGGCGCGGGGCCACAGCCCGAGGCCGCTCCACGATACCGATTCATCGGTCCAACGGTGGCGGAGCCTGAGCGCATGCGTTTCGAATTGGCCATTGCCCTCCGGTATCTGCTCTCGCGCGAGCGGGAGCGCTCCTTGTCGCTGATCACGGCGGTAGCCGTCGGCGGCGTAGCGCTGGGAGTGGGGGCGCTGGTCGTGGCCCTATCCGTGATGAACGGCTACCAGGCCAACATGGTGCGCGCCATGGCCGGAGCCCTGCCTCACCTCTCCGTCATTCCCCCCGAGCGCGAGGGCTTTCACGACGCCGGGGCGGTGCGTGCCGCGCTGGAGGCGCATGTCCAGCCGGTCGGCGTCTCTCCGTTCCTGCTTCAGGAAGCGCTGGTGTCCAACCCCAAGGCGCCTGGCGCCCCGGTGCAGGGCGTCATGCTGCGGGGAGTGGAGCCGGCCGCCGAATCCGCCGTGACGGACTTTCTGGTCTTTCTCAGCGACGGCTCGCCCGATTGGGGTAGCCGCCCCCTCGAGGCTCGGCTGGCAGGGGCGCGGCGCGTGCTGGCCCGGCTGGAGCCGGAAACGGAACCCGGCGTGCATCCGATCCTGCTGAGCCCCACCCTGGCCAAAAAGCTGGGTGTGGGGCCGGGCGAGGCGCTGGTGCCCCTCGCCTTTCCACGCCGTGGGGAAGGGTTCAGCCCCGTCCCGGCGGCCGGGCGGCTCCGGGTGGCGGGCTACTTCGAGACGGGCATCCTCGCCTTCGACGAGCTGGTGGTGCTGATTCACGTGGGCGCCATCGAGCGCATCTACCCGGCGAATCGCAAGGGGTATTCGTTGGGCGTGCGGCTGGCCGAGCCGCTTCAGGCGGGCCGGGTGGCCGGGGAACTGCGGGCATTGCCCATGCTCGGCGGGGAACGCTTCCTGATCTACAGTTGGCTGGAAAGCAACCGCAGCCTCTTTCGCGTGATCGAGCTGCAGAAGGTGATGCTGTTCATCGTGCTGATGCTGATCGTCGTGATCGCCTTCTTCGGCATCGTCGGCGCCCTGGTGATGCTGGTGATCGACAAAAGCCGCGAAATCGCCGTGCTCAAATCCCTCGGCGCCCGGGACGGCAGTGTCCGCCTGATCTTTTTCGTGGAGGGGGTGCTGATCGGCGTGGTGGGCACTCTGATCGGGCTGGGGGTGGGGCTCGCCGTGTGTTGGGCGCTCGATTCCTTCGCCCTGATCGAGATTCCCCCGGGCGTCTATCCCGGCAGCGACCGGATACCGGTACTGGTCTCCTGGGCCGACCTGGCCCTCGTCGCAGCGGGGACCATGGCCATCAGCCTCGGCGCGACGGTCTACCCCGCGATCAAAGCCATGCGCCTGCCCGCGGTGAACGGGTTGCGCTACTCCTGACGGCGCTATTGCAAGAGATTGCCGTGCAGTCCCAGGACCGCCCGGTGGAGGGGTGCGCCGGTCAGTCGGGCAGGAAACCCGTGCCCCCCTTGCCCACGAGCGGCACGAACAGCACCCGCTCCAGCATCTGTTTGTCGAGGGAACCGTCGGCGGATTTCCGCACCCGATAGAGCATTTGCGCCGATTCGCCGCCGATGGGAATGACCAGCCGCCCGCCGCGGACCAACTGGTCCGTGAGGGCTTCCGGCAGCTTCGGAGCCCGGGCGCCCGCCACGATGGCGTCGAAGGGCGCCGCCTCGGGCCAGCCCAGGCTGCCGTCTCCGTGGCGCTGATGCACCGGCGCCAGCTGATGGCGCTGGATCGCCTGACGGGAATCGATAAAGAGCTTCTGGTGAATCTCGATCGTGTAGACTTCCCGGGCCAGGTGGGACAGCAGCACGGCCTGATAGCCCGAACCGGTGCCGATGTCGAGCACCTTCTCCGAGCCGTCCAGCTTCAGAGCCTGGAGCGAAAGGGCGACGATGAACGGCTGCGAGATCGTTTGGTGACAGCCGATCTTGATCGGTCCGTCGAAGTACGCGCGGTTCCGGTGGCGCCGGGGTACGTAGGCTTCGCGCGGCACCTTGGCCAGTGCGGACAGCACCCGCTCGTCGTCGATTCCCCGCTGCACCAACTGCCGCTCGATCCACTCGGGCCAGCGCCGGGTCCCGGATTGGAACATGATCGTTCATTGACGCGGCTCGCGCCACGCCCCCTCCTGCGCAGATTTTCGGGAGAGAATTTATCCCATTAGACCACAATCGCCCGTTCATGGGAACGCGCGGACCGCGCGGAAACCCTTGCGGGAAGCGGCCCGCACCGCGGCGCGGGACCGATTCGCCCGCGAAATTCGTTTACCGCCGGGGCCGGCTGTGCTGTATTGAATCGAACCGGCAGCGGCTTTCGACCGTGTGACTGGGCATGATTGGCCAGGCGGGTGGGGGCATCCGTTGCGCAGAGCCGTCCAGAATTTGTACCGGCAAGCAGCACGAATTGCGGAGACCGGGAATGAACAGTGCGGATTTCAGCGCCGACCGGCGGGACATCAAGTTCGTGCAGAAGGAATTCCTTCAGGTGCAGCAACTCCTGGAACTGGAGGCCTTCAAGGACTTCAGCGAGGACGATCTGGACCTGATCGTCTCCGAGGGGATCACCTTCGCCGAAGAGGTCTATGCCCCGATCAACAAGATCGGCGACGAGCAGGGCGCCACCCTGGAGAACGGCCGGGTGCGCACGCCGGATGGCTTCAAGGAGGCCTGGAATAAAATCTCAGAGTCGGGGTGGTTGGGCATTTCCTCCGATCCGAAGTTCGGCGGTCAGGGGCTGCCCATCAGCTTCGCCGTGGGAATTCTGGAGAGCTTCTACGGCGCCAACCCGGCGCTCTACACCGTGGTGATGCTGACTTCGGGCGCGGCGGGGCTGATCTCCCACTTCGGCGACGATCGGCAGAAGGCGGCCTTCTGCGAGAAGATGATTTCCGGGCAGTGGGGCGGCACCATGTGCCTCAGCGAGTCCAACGCCGGCAGCGCCGTGGGCGACGTGACCACCCGCGCCGTGAAGGCGCCGGAAGGCCACTACCTGATCAAGGGCACCAAGCAGTGGATCTCCGGCGGCGACCATGACTTCACCGAGAACAACATTCACATGGTGCTGGCCCGTGCGGAGGGCGCCCCGGCGGGACCCAAGGGCATCAGCCTGTTCATCGTGCCCAAGTACCGGCTGGACGCCGCCGGCAACCCCGCCGAGAGCAACGACGTGACCACCGTGCGGGTCGAGCACAAGCTGGGGATCAAGGCCTCGCCCACCGCCGTGCTGGAGTTCGGCGCCAACGACGACAGCCACGGCTACCTGCTCGAGGGCGAGAACCTGGGCCTGACCCAGATGTTCAAACTGATGAACGAGGCGCGCTACGTGATCGCCTATCAAGGGCTGGGTTCGGCCTCGGCGGCCTACCGCAACGCGCTGGCCTACGCCCGCGACCGGGTGCAGGGCATCCCCATCGAGAGCGGCAAGGACCAGTCCGCCGGGCGCACGGCGATCGTCCATCACCCGGACGTGCGGAACATGCTGATGACCATGCGGGCGCTGGTGGAGGGGATGCGCGGGTTGATCTACACCCTGGGCTTCTACACCGACCTGGCCAAGTACGGGCCGGCGGAGACCCGGCAGCACTATCTGGATCTGGTCGATATCCTCACGCCCGTGGCGAAGAACGCCGGGGCCGACCAGGGATTCGAGGTGTGCCGCCTAGGGGTTCAAGTGCTCGGCGGGGTGGGCTTCACGGAGGAGTTTCCCCTCGCCCAGGCCATGCGCGACACTAAGATCGCCTCGATCTACGAGGGCACCAGCGGCATCCAGGCCCTGGACCTGGTGACCCGCAAGCTGCGGCTGCGCAACGGCGAGCTGTTCCAGACCCTGCTTAAGGAGATGGGCGGCCTCGCGCCGGAACAGGCCAAGGCCGAGTCCTTGCGCATGGCCGTGCACGCCTGGCTGGATTCCGTCGGCTCCCTCAAGTCCGCCGTGGCCGCGGTGAGCAACATCGCCCAGGAGCTGGGTCCCCGCGAGGGGGTGTTCAACGCCAGCGAACTGTGCGTGTTCTTCGGCGACGTCACCTCGGCCTACTACCTGCTCAAGATGGCCCTCCTGGCCGAGGAGAAGCTCGAGGCCCGCAACGGCGCCGGCGCCGAGGCCGTGCGGGAGGACGAGGAGGCGCGGTTTTACTTCAACAAGATCAAGACCGCCGAGCACTACGTCTTCCAGATCCTGCCCCGCTGCCTGGCCATCGCCAACAAGATTCAATCCCGGAACTTCGCCGCCCTGGAGGCGGTGCTGGAAGCGTAATCCGCCCGGCGGGCCCGGCCGGAACTTTCCGCGGACGCACCGAAGGGGGCGGACGAATCCCATGAAGTTGGTGAGCTTTCACCGCGAGAACCTGACACCCGGGGTGGGCGTTGCCGGACTGTCGGAGCCAGGCGTCGTACTGGACCTCAACGCCGCCGATCCCCATTTTGCGCAGAACGTCAACGGCGTGCTGGCGGGCGGCGAGAGGGTCCTGGACACGGCCCGGCGGATCGCCGACAACTGGCAGGCCCATCCGGAAGCCATGCTGACGCCGGAGCGGTATACGCTGCGGCCGTCGGTGCCCAATCCCTCCAAGTTTCTGCTGCTGGGGGTGAACTACAAGGCCCACGTGATCGAGACCGGGCGGAAGATGCCCGCGAAGCCGGTGATCTTCGGCCGTTGGCCCCAATGCCTGATCGCCGCGGGCGACCCCATCCGCGTACCCCGGGTGAGCGAGCGGGTCGATTTCGAGGGGGAGTTCGTGATCGTGATCGGCAAGGAGGGCCGCTACATTCCCCGCGAAACGGCATGGGATCACGTCGCCGGCTACACCTGCTTCAACGACGTTTCGGTGCGCGATTACCAGCGGATGAGCACGCCCCAGCAATGGACGCTGGGCAAGAACTTCGACGATTCCGGACCGCTGGGGCCGTGGATCGTGACCAAGGACGAGGTGCCCGACGCGGAAGACCTGACCCTGAGGACCCTGCTCAACGGGGAGTTGATGCAGGAGGGGAACACGGGCGACCTGATCTTCGACGTGCCCTACCTGATCGAGCTGATCTCCCAGGCGATGACCCTGTACCCGGGGGACCTGATTTCCACCGGCACGCCGGGCGGCGTGGGGGACGCCCGCGATCCGCCCGTCTATCTGAAGCCGGGCGACGAGGTGACCGTTTCCGTCGAAGGCATCGGCGAGCTGACGAACCCCGTCGCCGGCGAGGAATAGCGCGGGGCCCAGCTCCGGGCGCCGCGTCTTCCCGGATCGGGATCGGCGCCCGCGCCCCGGCGGCCCCGGCTTGAATATGTTCAAGCCGCTTTGGACAACTCTCGGCCTCTACGGTGTGCTGATCCTGGCCGCCGTGCCCCTTATCGCCGGATGGGTGCCGCCCAACCGCTGGTACGGCTTCCGCTTTCCCGGCGCCCTGCATTCCCCCGAACTCTGGTACGCCCTCAACGCGGCGGGCGGGCGCAACTTCGCCGCCGCCATGGCCGTGTGTATCGCGGTGAATCTGGTGCTGCTGTGGAAGGGCACGCCGGCGGTGCAGCGCTATCGGGTGTGGATCAACGCCGGACTGATCTTCCTCAGCTTCTGGCTGGTGACCCTGGAACTGCTCGACCGGCTGCCGTAACGGCGGGGGGCCGGCCCCCGGCCCGGCCTCAGAAGGCGATGCGCAGGGCCAACACCAGACCCTGGGAGATGAGGGTGAAGGAGTCGCCGTCCTCGGTTTCGATGATGTGGGCGCTGTACACGTATTGGGGGATAAAATGGATGTTCCGAGAGAAAAGGAATTCCGCGCCTCCCAGGGCAAAGACGCCTGGGCCAAAGCCGGAGGTCTCGCCCACGTCCGAGCTGGGATAGGTGTAGTCGATATCGTACTGAATCACCGAGAGCCCCGCGCCGACGAAGGGGACGATGGCACTCTGGGGTTCGTTGTTAAACAAATAGAGCAGCCCGGTGCGCACCGTGGTGGTGCGGGCCTCGATCTCGGAGGATTCGCGTTCGCCTTCCGTGGCCGTGTAGTCGCCGCCGATGGTCCAGAGGAGATCGTCCGCGAACTCCAGCGCCCAGCGCACCCCCACGCTGGTGCCGATGGTGGTCGCCGTGCCGTCGGTGTAAGTGGTCTGCCCGATGAAGATCGTCGTGCGGGTATCGCCCTTCCGGGCTTCGGCCACGCCCGCGGTACCCAGCAATGCCAAGGCGATCGATGCCGCCGCCCACCCCGCCCATCCGATGCGTTCCATGCCGTCCTCGATTTTTCCAGTGATGTGAAGCGTTTGACCGCGCCCCGGCGGCCGACTCAGCCGCTAGCCTAAGCCATCCCGCCTCGGCCTGGCAAACTCCCGCTGGCGCGAAGTCCAGTTGAGCCGGATGGCTCAGGTTCTTTTGCGTCATATTTCTCTTGCGCCAGATACCCTACAGGGGTATAGTATCAATAGAGCGGCGGACACAGCAGGAAACAGGAGCGAGACCATGCGGCAATTCTACCCGGATCACCAGGGACAGCTGGCCCGGCTGGCAAAGATCGAGGGACAGCTGGGCGGCGTGCGCAGGATGATCGAGGAGCGGCGGTACTGTATCGACATCCTCTCGCAAATCAAGGCGGTGGTGGGCGCGCTGAAGCAGGTGGAGTTGGGCGTGCTGGAGACGCACATGCACCACTGCGTGAAGGACGCCGTGGAGGCGGGCGACGCCGCCGAGTTGGAGGCCAAGGTCGCCGAGTTGGTCAAGGTGTTGGGGCGGATCGAATAACTCAACCGGGAGGTGAGATATGTGGGCGAATACGTTCGACTGGTGGCATATGGGCTGGGGCTTTCACGGCCTGGGGATGCTTCTGTTCGGGGGACTGCTGATCGCGTTCCTCATCTGGGCGTTCCGGTCGGTGGGCGCGCGGGCGAATACACCAATCATGACGCCGCGGAATTTGCTCGAACGGCGCTACGCCGGCGGGGAGATCACCCGCGAGGAGTTCGAGGCCATCCGCAAGGATCTCCAGAAATGACGAGAGCACCGCACGGTTTGTAGCCCTTTCGGGAGCCGTGCCGGCGGAATCGGCCGTGCGGCACGGCTCGGCCGTTCCACGGACACGATGACCCAAC
>JAPUJL010000496.1 GCA_027296185.1 SAR324 cluster bacterium
TCGAGCGCCGCCTGCAATGAGCGCCGAGCCGCGGGAGCGGAGGGCAAAGGACGGTGGTCAAAAAGTGGTGGTCAGCAAGCGGTGGAGAAACGCGGTCAGCCGCGCTCCGTCTCATTCCGCGTCGGATCCGGGGCGCTCCAACTCGGCATAATCGCGCACCAGGTCGTCGTAGGTCTCGCGGCGGCGGATCGTGCGGGCTTCGCCGTCACGGACCAGCACCTCGGCGGGCCGGGGGCGCATGTTGTACTGGGAGCCGAGATTCAGGCCGTAGGCGCCCACGTCGCGGAGCGCCAGCAGGTGGCCCTCCTCGGGCCGCGTGACCGCCCGGTCCTCCATCCCACTTTCGCCGTAGGTGAACACGTCGCCCGACTCGCAGATATTCCCCGCCACCACGACGTCCGCCTGGGGGCCCTCCACGGTCGAGGCATTGACCACCTCGTGATAGGCGGCGTAGATCACGGGCCGCGCCAGATGATTGAACCCCGTGTCCGTCCCGACGAAGGTGTGGGCGGGGGTGGACTGGATGTTGGTCACCCGGGCGAGCAGGGTGCCCGACTGAGCCACCAAAAAACGGCCCGGCTCCAGCTTCATCTTCAGCGGGCGGCCGTAGGCCTCGCAGAAGGCGGTGAAGCGGCGGGACATCTCCCGGCCCAGCTCGGACAGCGGCAGAGGCGCCTGATCCGGCTTGTAGGGAACGCCGAACCCGCCCCCGAAATCGATGAATTCGAGGCCCGGCAGCTGCGCCGCGGTGTTCAACACGATCTCCATCGCCAGCAGCATCTGCTGGGTCTTCAGAATCCCCGTGCCAATGTGGGAGTGGACGCCGATCAGCCTGAGCCGGTGGGCGGCCAGCACCGCCTGCAGCTTCTCCAAATCGGTGTGATAAATTCCGAACTTGGAGCGTGGCCCGCCGGTGATGACATGCTCGTGGTGGCCGTCTCCCACGTCCGGGTTGATCCGCACCGCCACCGAGCCACCCGGGCTCAGCCGCCCGTAGCGCTCCAGTTCGGACAGCGACCCCACGTTGATGGGCACGCCCCGCTCCAGGCAAAAGCGCTGCTCCTCCTGGGTCGTGTTGTTGCCGCTGAAAATGATCTGACCGGGCAGAAAGCCCAACTCCAGGCACAGGCGCACCTCCAGGGGCGAGACGGCGTCGATGCCCATCCCCTCGTCTTTCAGGATGCGCAGCAGCGAGGGGTTGGGGTTGGCCTTGAGCGCGTAATGGATGTCCGGCTCGACTTCGGCGAAGCTCTCCCGGAACAGCCGGCATTGAGCCCGGATCACCTCCTCCTCGTAGACGTAGAGGGGCGTCCCGAACCGCTCGGCGAGCGCTTCGGCGCGGCATCCGCCCAGATAAAGCTCGTTGTCGCGCACGTCCACGGTCAGCCCTTGATTCTGGAATCCTGGCCCGCCCAGAGCCGCTCGCGCAACACGAATTTCTGCACCTTGCCGGTCGAGGTGCGGGGCAGGGGCTCGAAGATCACCGCCTTGGGACATTTGAAGTGGGCCAGCCGCTCCCGGCAGAAGGCGATCACCGCCTCTTCCGTCAACTCGCGTTCCGGCTTGGGCAACACAAAGGCGACGGGCACCTCGCCCCAGCGCTCGTCCGGACGGGAAACGACGGCCACCTCCTGAACGTCCGGGTGGGCGGACAGGGCGTTTTCCACCTCAATGGTGGATACGTTCTCGCCGCCGCTGACGATGATGTCCTTGGCCCGGTCCCGCAACTCGATGTAGCCGTCGGGGTGGAGCACGCCGAGATCGCCGCTGTGGAACCATCCGCCGCGGAACGCCTGCGCCGTCGCCTCTTCGTCCCGGTAGTAGCCCTTCATGACGGTATTGCCGCGCATGCAGATTTCGCCCATCGTTTCCCCGTCCGCCGGCACGGGCTCCAGGTTCTCGCCGAGCACCGCTACCTCCCCCGCCATGAGGTTGGCTACGCCCTGGCGCGCGACCTTCCGGGAGTATGCTTCCAGGGGCAGGTCCAGCCACTCGTCCTGCACTTCGCAGATGGTGATGGGACCGTAGGTTTCGGTCAAGCCATAAAGGTGCATCGGATCGATATTCATTTTCCGCATCGCCGCGATCAGGGTGGGCGAGGGCGGCGCGCCCCCCACGGCGGCGAGCACGGGCTGGCCGAAGTGCAGCTCCGCCGCCTCGGGCAGATCGGCCAGGAACTGGAGCACGATCGGCGCCCCGCAGAGATGGGTCACCCGCTCCGAGCGGATCAGATCGCGGATCGCCGCCCCCTCCACCGTCCGCAGGCAGATGCTCGTGGCCCCCACGCTGGGCGCGCCCCAGGTGTAGCACCATCCGTTGCAGTGGAACATGGGCAGCGTCCACAGGTAGCGCGAGTGGCGCTCCAGGCCGCTGACCATGGCGTTGGAGATCGCGTTGAGGCAGGCCGAGCGGTGGGTGTACATCACGCCCTTGGGCTTGCCCGTGGTGCCGCTGGTATAGTCGATGGCGATAATCTGCTCCTCGTCCTCGAGCTCGAACGGGGACACCTCCGCGGAAGCCGCGGCAAGGAAGGCCTCGTAGTCCTCCGCGCCCTCCGGCTGCCAGGCCGCGTTCCCAGGAACCGCGGGGACGGTTGGGTCGTCGTACACCACCACCCGCTCGAGGGGCGGCACGTCTCCCCAGATCGGCTCGAGCAGGGGCAGCCACTCCCGGTCCACGAGCAGCGCCTCGCTCTGGGAATGCTGAAGGATATAGGCGATCTCCGCCCCGGCGAGGCGGGTGTTCATGGCGACGATCGCTCCACCCGCGAGGGGAATGCCGAAGTGCGCCTCGAGCACCATGGGCACGTTGGGTGCCAGCACAGCCACCTTGCTCTCCCGCCCGATGCCGAGCGCCGCGAGCCCGTTGGCCAGCCGGCAGACGCGCTCGTGGAACTGGCCGTAGCTCCAGCGCCGGCTGCCGTGCACCACCGCCTCGTGGGAGGCGAACACCCGTGCGTTGCGCCGCAGAAGCGCCAAGGGCGTAATCGGAACGTGGTTCAAGGCCATGGGGCGCGGCTCGAAATCTATCGGACCTGGGGAGCGATCGCCGGCGTCATTCCGCTACCGCCCGGGCGGCGGCGCCAACCGCTTCAGTCTCACGCAGAACCGTTTGAAAATTCAAGCGAAACGGAGTAAACAAGGCATCAGGGCGCGCCGCGCACTCGGACGGCGGAGCCTGCGGGCCACGCGCCCGCTTTCCGGCGTTCCAGTTTGGCACGCCGCGCCACGACTTGAAAAGCCGCCCATGATGGACCCGTTCACCCCAGCGCAACGCCTCACAGGCCATGTTCCCAACCCGGTTCGGGCGGGTCGCTCCCGCCGGATCGTCCCGGGCCGGATGGCGTGGCTCGGCCCCGTCGTCCTGCTCTGTGTCTTAAGCCTCGCCGCCCTCGGCGGGTGCGGTGCCTTGGGCCTCGGCGGCGCGGAGGAGGCCCCCGCAGAGGAACCTGCCGTCGACGAGGAACCCGCGGAGCAGCCGGGGGAAGAGCCCGCCGCCGAAGAGGAGGCCCTCGCCGAGGAACCCGCCGCAGAGCCGGCCGCAGAGCCCGGGGAAGAAGCCGTCGCCGAGGAGGCCGCGGCGGTCGAAGAATCGGAGTCCATTGCGGCCGTGGAGGTCGAACCGATTCCGCCGCCGGAACCGGAACCCGCCGCGCCACCTCCGCTCCCAATCGCCGTGGAGCCTCCGCCCCCACCGCTCGCGGAGCCCCCGCCGCCCGCGGTGGCCCCACCGGTGACCGAGGAGTCCATTCCGGAGTTCGGGTATTTGGATTACCTCGACGAGGAACCGCCTCCGGCGGAGCCAGACGATCTGGTGGCGCTCGTGCCGGATGTCGCCAAGGCGCAGCCCGATACGGTGCGCGTGGCGGTGCTGCACGTGGCCGATCAGGAAGAAGCCGCCATCAGCGTGGCGATGGTGATCGACACCTTCCAGAACAAACAACTCTCCGAGGCGCTCGGAGCCCCCGTGCGGCTGGCTTACATTTCCCACATCGACGATCCCACCCAGCGGGCCAACGTGATCCGCTACCGGGCCGGTGCGCTGAAAGCAGCGCTTCAGGTGGCGAATCTCCTCCCCTGGGATCAGACCGTGGAGCCCATGAACGACGCGGAGCAGGCCCGCGAAGGCGTGGACGTCATCGTATACCTGGGCGCGGCCCTGCCGTAGCCGAAACCGAAGCATCCACCGCTCGTCCGCGGCCACCGCTCCGGCGCGGCCCCACCGCGATTCCGTCCTAATCCTTGACCTTCGGGTTCTGGTAGAAGGGTTTGCGCACCACCACCGCGCCCACGGACCGGCCTCGAATTTCGACCTGCAATGGCGTCCCCACGGCTGCCAGGCGGCTTTCCACGCGGGCCAGGGCGATGGCCTTGCCGGTGGTGGGAGAAAGCACACCGGAGGTGACCGCGCCCACAGCCTTCCCATCGGATAAGACAGGATAGCCGCTGCGGGCGATTCCGCGGCTGGTCAGCTCGATTCCTACCGAGCGGTGGGCGACTCCGGCGGCCTTGGCCGCTTCCAGGGCCGCCCTGCCCATGAAGTCCCCCTCCTTGCCGAGCTTCACCGCCCAGCCCAAGCCCGATTCGAGGGGGTTCCACTCTTCGCGCAACTCGTTTCCGTACAGCGCCATCCCGGCTTCCAGCCGCAGCGTATCCCGCGCCGCCAGGCCGATGGGGGCGACGTGGTGCACGTCGGCGAGTATCCGCCACATGCGCGCCGCCTGCTCCCGGGGCATGGCCAACTCGCAGCCGGGCTCGCCGGTATACCCGGTGCGCGCCAGAAACACCGTCTGGCCGAAGGCCGTGGCCTCGCAGAAGCTGTAGTACTCCAGGTGGTGGGGCGCCGGGGAGACGAAAGGCGCCAGCTCTTCGAAGGCTCCGGGGCCCTGCACGGCGAAGAGGCACCAATCCTCGGAGATGTCCCGCAGCTTGACGTCATAAGGCTCGGCCAACCCTTGCAGCCAGCGAAAATCCTTCTCCCGCGTGGCGGCATTGACGATGATGCGGAACCGCGCCGGGTCGCCGCGGTAGACGATCAGATCGTCCAGCACACCCCCGTCCTCCCGGCAGATGGGGGAGTAGAGCGCCCGCCCGTCGGTCATGCCCTTCACGTCGTTGGTCAGGGCGTAGTGCAGGAAATCCTCGGTACCCGCGCCCTCCGCGGTGAATTGGCCCATGTGGGAGATGTCGAACACGCCCGCCTTTTGCCGCACCGCACGATGCTCCTCGAGGGGTTTGGTATAGTAGAGGGGCATGGAGAACCCGGCGAACTCCCCCATCTTCGCTCCCCGCTTGGTGTGCCATTCGTGCAGTGGCAGTTCTTTCATGAGCCGATCCCTGGGTTCCGGGAATAAAGTGGATGTAGCGCGATCAGATCAACGCAGCGGTACCTTGCCGCCACCGCCGGGGGTGTCGAGCACGTAGTGCAGCATCGCCAGGTCCGGCGCCAATTCCCGCAGCCGGGTGACGATCTCGATCCCTTCCTGCACCGTCAAGCGAAAGCCGTCCGTGCCGGGCACCTGATCCGCGTGGTGCAAGTAATACGGATGCACGCCGCACCGCATCAACCGCCGGTACAGGTCGGCCAGCACGCCCGGATCGTCGTTGACGCCCCGCAGCAGCACCGCCTGGTTGTTCAGCGGAATGCCCGCCCGCGACAGCGTTTTCAGCGCGGCGCGGGCTGCCCCGGTCACTTCGCGCGGATGGTTGAAGTGAACCCCAAGAAACAGCGGCGCCACCGAGCCCAGCACTGCCGCCAGCTCCGGGGTGACGCGCCTCGGCTCGACACAGGGCATCCGCGTGTGCACACGCAGCAACTCGACGTGGGGGATCGCGCGAAGTTCCCTCAGAATCCGCCCCAACAGCCGCTCCGGCAGCATCAGGGGGTCGCCGCCGGATAGAATCACCTCGCGCACCGCCGGGTTTTGCCGGACGTATTCGATTCCGCGCCGGATCGACTCGGTGCCGATCCGCGCCCCTTGCAGCGTTTTGCGCTTGCGCATGCAGAAGCGGCAGTAGAGGGGGCAGGCGTCCGTGACCAACAGCAGCACCCGGTCCGGGTAGCGGTGGGTCAGGTGCGGCACGGGCGAATAGGCCGGATCGTCCTCAGCCAGGGGATCGTCCGGGAGATCTCCCGCCTCCAACTCTTCAACCGTAGGCACCGCCTGCCGCCACAGGGGGTCCCCGGGGGACTCGATCGCGTCCAGATAACCGTCGGGAACCCGCAGCCGGAAGTGGCGGGCCACCCGAGCGATCTCGTCCCGATCCACGGGCAGCCGCGCGGCCAGGGCGTCCGCGGTCCACACAGCCTGGCGCAACACGGCGCAGCCCACATCCGGCTTGGCTGGACCCCCTCCGGGTTCCACTGCCGCCGCGGGGTTTGAGGCGGATGGGGATGGAGCGGCGGTGGGCACGTGGATCGGTCGCATGGCGGCTGAAATTCGGCAGGACAAAAGGCTCGGCGTCGTCCGTTCACGTTATCCGGCCCCGCCCCGCGCGGCAAGTGGCGGTTTTCCGGCGAATTGCCGCGCACCTCCGTTTACAATCCCGGTGGCGATAGGCATAGATGGAAGAGTCCCACGTGCAGGATTCGGTGCTGCGGCCCGGGGGATTTCGGCCCATCGCGCGGCTCTTGAAGAAGGTTGGCTCAAGGAGGCATGAATCGACGAAGCATGGATGGTTTTCTCATTCTCAGCAACGGCACGGTGTTCCAGGGAAGGCTGCGGGGTGCCCAAAGCGGCGCGTCCGGCGAGGTGATCTTCAATACCGCCATGACCGGCTACCAGGAAATTCTCACCGATCCGTCCTACAGGGGGCAGATCGTGACCATGACCTACCCCCACATCGGCAACTACGGCACCAATCCCGCCGATATCGAGTCGCGGCGGCCCTTCGCCGCCGGCCTGATCGTCAAGGAAATGAGCACGGTCACCAGCAACTGGCGGGCGACGGAATCGCTGGACGCCTATCTCGCCCGCAACGGAATCACCGCCCTCGAGGGGATCGACACCCGCGCCCTGGTCACCGCGCTACGGGATACCGGCTCGATGCCCGGGTTGATCGCCCCCGCCAACGGTACCGATCTGGATGCCCTGCGCCGCGAGGCCTCCACCCTGCCCCGGATGGAGGGGCAGAACCTGGCCCGGGAGGTCACCATCGAACGGCCCTACCGGTGGGACGAGATCGAGCCGCGCGCCGCCGGGGCGCCCGCGCCGCGGTACCGGGTGGTGGCCTACGACTTCGGGCTGAAGTACAACATCGCCCGCATGCTGGCGGAGCGCAGCATCGGCGTGGAGGTGGTGCCCTGCGGATTTCCCGCGGAGGAGGTGCTCGCCCGCAACCCGGACGGCGTGTTTCTCTCCAACGGTCCCGGCGACCCGGAACCCGTCCAGGAAGGGGTGGAGAGCGTTCGCAAGCTATTGGGCCGGGTGCCGATCTTCGGCATATGCCTGGGGCACCAGATTCTTTCCCTCGCGCTCGGCGGGCGCACCTACAAGCTCAAATTCGGCCATCACGGCGCCAACCATCCCGTGGGCGACCTGGCCACCGGCAAGATCGAGATCACCAGCCACAACCACGGGTTCGCCGTGGACGAGGCTTCCCTCCCCGACTCGGTGCGCGTGACCCACCGCAGCCTCAACGACAAGACCGT
>JAPUJL010000497.1 GCA_027296185.1 SAR324 cluster bacterium
GCCCGGAAACCCGGACAGCAGCCGTTTCCGACTCGAGTGGGGCGGAACTTTCCTTTGCCCGGGATTTCCAGGTATGATGTGTCGCCTGCGAGGCGCCGCACCGTGGCCCACATTCGGCGGATCGGGCACCGCCCGGACATCGGCGTCCACGCTGACGTCCGGGACAAGCCGGTCCCTTGGACGGCTGCGGGGAAACGGCCCCTGTGAGGCGGCTGATCGGCACCCCAATTTCAATCGACCGTACCTCACCGGCGTGAGTAGCAGAATCACATGCGATACGAAATCTCGAAGGTCAATCTGGAAATCCCCGAGTCGATCGGAAAGGCCATCGGACACAAGGTCGAAAAAGTGGAGCAACGGCTGAAACGATATCACCCCGATGCCGCGGGATTGGACATCCGGCTCGAGTACAACAACAAGCTGAAGTCCCACGAGTGCTCGGTGAATCTGAAAGCGTTCAAGGATTCGCTCCACGCCAAGAAGTCCTCTCCGGACTTGCGAATCGCCATCGACCGTTGCTTCGACGCCCTCATCCGGGAGCTGGACCACTACCGGGTGAAAATCAACAAATCTCTCCACCCCGCCGATTGACCTTGCAGCAGTTCCCCGCCCCATCCGCCCAACGGGAAATTTGCGCTCAGCGTTGCTGGAGCGCGGTGGCGGTATGCCACCTTGTGCGGTCGTGTCCTGGCTTGCCGGGGCTAACCGCCCTGGGCCCTGCGAGGGGGGCCCGCACGGCTTTCCACCCGGCGGCGGCTAAGGCCGGGAGTCCCGGCCGATGAGCGTCCGATCGCGCGAAGCGGCGACCCTGGTCTTGATGCGGGATCGCGGGGGGGTGGGCGGCACGCCGGAAGTGCTCATGGCCCAACGCCATCCCCGCGACGCCTTCGCCGCAGGCGCGTTCGTTTTTCCGGGGGGCGTGCTCGAGGAAACCGATCACGCCCCCGCAGCCGTGGCGGCTTCGCCGGAGCTTTCGCCCCGGCAGGCCCATGAGTCCATGGAGTCCGTGAAATCCCCCGAGCGCGCCCTGGGATTCTACATCGCCGCCATTCGCGAGACCTTCGAAGAGGTGGGGGTGCTGCTGACCAAGCCCAACGGCGAAGGCCCCCGCCAAAACGAGCCGGAGGAGGCGGGTCAGTCGAAAGCAGCCCGCGACGCTATGCGCCGGGGCGAGCTCTCCTTCGTCGAGTGGCTGAGCGGGCGGGGCCTGCGGCCTGCCACGGAGGATCTGGTCTATTTCGCCCATTGGATCACGCCGGAGGCGCGGCCCAAGCGTTTCGACACCCGCTTCTTCCTCGCCGACGGCAGCGCAAATCACGCCATTGCCCCGGACCAGGCGGAGATCGTCGAATGCCGTTGGATTACGCCGCGGGAGGCGATCGTGGCCCACCGCGCCGAGAAAATGCGGATGGTCGGGGCGACGGTGAAAAATCTGGAACTGTTGACCCTGTTCGGCAGCACCCAACAGGCGCTGAGGGAGTTGCGCAACCGGGAGGTGCGCCCGGTGATGCCGAAGCTCGTCCCGCTGGACAACGGCAGCTTTCGGGCGGTGATGCCCTGGGACGCGGATTATGACTCTGTCTAGCGGCGAGTCCGCCAGGGCCACGGATTGGCCCGCCGCCATGCCGGCTCGACGGCTCGGGCCGGGACCCGGCGCGGTTGAAGTGCTGGGGGTGGTTCTGGCCGTCCTCTCCGCTGTCCTCCTAGCCGCGCTGGGGCCACGGTGGGCCGCCGCCCAGGCGAACTACAAGCCCCTGGAGCGCGGGGATTTCGTCGAGGAGGAAGAGGTTGTGCACGTGTTGAAGGGGGTGGAAGCCAGCCTCGACTACGCCATCCAATTCGCCGACCTCAGCGCCAACGACCTGCCCGGGGAAGACGAGGAGACCAAGTTCATCCAGGATATCCGGCTCGGGCTGACCACTGCCTTTCACCGCGACGTGGCGCTGAAATTGGTATTGGAGCCGTTTCCCGAACCCTTGAGCGACGGCAACATCCGGCGAGAACCCAGAACGGAGCGGGGACGCATCGCGGAGAGCCAGGAAATCGGCATCAACGCGCGCGAGGCGTACCTGCGCTACAACTTCAATCCGCGCTCGGGGATGCTCTTCGGCCAACATGAACTTTCCCTCGCGGACCGCCGGGGCAAGCTGTTCAATGCCATCGTGCCCGCGGTGACCTTCGACTGTGAGGTGGGCACCTGGTGCATGCCCTTCGGGGCGGCCAAGCTCAACGAGGGCACCGCCGACTGGCTGTACCACTGGGCGCTGGAATACACGGCCTGGGACGATGCGCAGCCGGTGCTGCGGAGTGCGCTGGAGGTGGAGATCTTCCGGCTGTGGTACACCGAGAAGGACGTGCCGCTGGGCAAGAACAACGGTCCGACCTACGCTTCGGAAGACCCTCTGATCGCCAACTTCACGCAGGCCACCGACGATGCGGGGAACCCGATCTACTACGACGTGCATGGCCATACCGTCTTCGGGTTCCGGCTCAACTGGGAAGCAGGCAGTTTCTTCTGGAACTTCGATTGGATCACCAGCCAAGGCTCCCGCATCTATCATCGCTTCCGAGTACCGGGGCAGGGAATCGGAGGAGAGATGCAGTTCACCTCCCGCGAAGACCTCCGGCGTCAAAGGAAGAAGATCAATGGATTCGCCATCGAAAGCGAGATCGGATTGCGCGGGCCCCTGTCCCATATCGGGGTGCGTTACATGTTCGCCGACGGCGACAAAAGCCGTCCCACGGGAGACGGCCGGGACTTTCTGCGGGGCCTGGGCGGATTCTACGAGCTCACGCCGGGGAGTTATCGGGGGACGCGCCTCTACTTCAACGGCTTCGACTCGGAAGTGGATCAGGGGATGGGGCTGGGCCACTCGATCAACAACACGATCTTGCTGGGCCTCTTCTGGGAAATCGACGATCCGGACGGGGAGAAGATCGGCTACCGGGGCGGCATATACGATCTGCGCCACGTCCACGCGGTGCTGGACGCGAGGGGCGACAAGCAGCGGTTGATCGGCGTCGAATGGGACAACATGCTCATATTGTATTGGCACAAGGCCCTGCAGGCGCAACTGGAGGTGAACCTCTTCCTGCAGGAGCCAGCCTTCAGCTACGACGATTTCACTGCGCCGGATACCGCGGAGGAAGGCATCTTGCAGATCATCGGGCGCATCGTTTACCAATTCTGAGCGGTTCGGCAACCGTCCTGCCGGCGGGTCCCCTGGCCTGCCGTGGCGCGGAGACAGCTCCATGAGCAGTGAATCCAACGCAGGCAGCGGCCCGGCTTCCGCCGAGCTGTTCGCCCGGGCGCAACGGGTAATCCCCGGTGGCGTGAACAGTCCGGTGCGTGCCTTCAAATCGGTGGGAATGACCCCACCCTTCATCAAGCGGGCCAAGGGCGCGCGGATCGTCGATGCGGACGGCAACGAGTACATCGACTACGTGGGTTCCTGGGGGCCGCTGATTCTGGGCCATGGAGACGAGCGGGTGCTCGATGCGGTACGCCGGGTGAGCCAGGACGGAACCTCGTTCGGCGCACCCACCGAGTTGGAGATCCGCCTGGCGGAGCTGGTCATCGGCGCCGTCCCCAGCGTCGAGCTGGTGCGGTTCGTCAACTCCGGCAACGAGGCGACCCAAGCCGCGATCCGGCTGGCGCGCGGGTTTACCGAGCGGGACAAGATCGTCAAGTTCGCCGGCTGTTACCACGGCAGCGTGGATGCTCTGCTCGTCAAGGCGGGATCGGGGGCCACGACCTTGGGCGTGCCCGATTCGGCGGGGGTGCCCGAGGCGGTGGTGCAGGATACCCTGCTCTCCGAATTCAACGACTTGGAGCAAGTGACGGGGCTGGCGGAAGCCCACCGGGGCGAGATCGCGGCGGTCATTCTGGAGCCGATTCCGGGCAATATGGGCGTCGTGCCCCCCGACCCCGAATTTCTCCAGGGGTTGCGCGGGCTCTGCGACCGGGAAGGAATCGTGCTCATTTTCGACGAGGTGATGACTGGATTTCGAGTGGCCCGGGGTGGCGCGCAGGCGCTATTCGGAATCCGGCCCGACCTGAGCACCTTCGGGAAGGTGATCGGCGGCGGCTTCCCGGTGGGGGCCTATGGTGGGCGGGCGGATATCATGTCCCTGGTGGCCCCGGTGGGTCCGGTCTACCAGGCGGGACCCCTCTCCGGAAACCCCGTGGCCATGGCCGCCGGGATCGCGACGCTTTCCCTGCTGGAAAGCGACCAGATTTACGACGGGCTCGAGAAGATGTCCCGCCGGTTGATGGATGGCCTCGCCGAGGCGGGCCGGCGGCACGGCCGCCCGATCCAGACCGTGTGTTTCGGGGGCATGATGGGCTTCTTCTTCAGCGAAACCCCGATCCGCAACTACACCGAGGCGCTGAACTGCGATTCCGAGGCCTTCGTCAAGTTCTTCCACGGAATGCTGGCCGGCGGGGTCTACCTGGCGCCCTCGCCTTACGAGGCGGCCTTCATGTCCCTGGCTCACACCGAAAGCGATATCGCCCGCACCCTCGACGCGGCCGACCGATCGCTGGCGGCGATGTAAGGACACTCGGTCCCCGGCGCGAGCCGCATTCCGGCACGCGGGGCAACACCGATTCGAGGCACATGGCCAAGGATCCCAGGATTCAGGATTACCTCCGGCACAGCGCCGTGGGCATCGAGATGGGCCTGTCGGTGGTGGTGGGGTTGCTCGTCGGCTGGTTCCTGGACGATTATTTCGGCACGGAGCCGTGGTTGCTGCTGGTGTTTCTGATCCTCGGCATGGTGGCCGGGTTCCGCAGCATGCTTCGTGCGGCCCGGCGGATGCGGGAGCAAGCCCAGCAGGACCGGGAGTCCGGCCCATGACCGGGGACGCTCAGCCGGAGGCGCGCAAGGGCTTCCCGCAACGGTTCACCTGGATTCTGGCCGCCGCCGCAGCCTTGCTCAGCCTGGGCGCGTTGCTGTGGCAAGGGATTGACTTTTTCGTGGGTGTCGCCTTAGGCTGCTTGATTGTCGGATTGAACTACGTCTGGACGCGCTCCGTGGTCGCGCGGGGCCTGCGGGACGGCCATTTCAAGGCCCGCATCGCGATATCCTACCTGGCGAAGTTCGCCCTAACCGTCGTCGTGCTGTTTCTGGCCATCCTGCGATTCGGCGTCGATCCGCTCGCGATCTTGGTAGGGATATCGTCGCTGTTGCTGGCGGTGTTCGTCCTAGCGGCGACGCACGGCATGGCCTGAGCGGCGTCGGAGAATCGGAAGGAAGCGGGTAGGCGGCCGGACGGCGGAACGTTTCGCGTCGGCGGAGAATCTGGGACTCAATGGAACACGGAATCACATGGGGGGGGTTGTTCTTCTCCGGCCTGGAGCACTTTTTGGCCAAGTACGGAATCGACCCCATCCCCGCCATCGACGCGACGATCGTCTCGGTGGTGCTCATCCTCTTCGCCTATGTGGGCGGCCGGAAGTTCCGCCGCACGGAGATGGTCGAGCCGGAGGGGCGCGTGACCCTCAGCTTCCTGTTGGAGATGGGCCTGGGCGGGTTGTTGGCCTTTCTCGACGGGATCATTAAGCACGGCGCGCGCAAGTTCTTCTTCCTGCTGGGATCGTTCGCGTTCTTCATCCTCTGCAACAACGTGATTGGGCTGATCCCCGGATTCAATCCGCCGACGGACCAATACAACGTAACGATCACCCTGGCCATCCTGACCTTTCTCACCGCCCATTTTGTCGGGATCCGCGTCCACGGCCTCGCCTATATCAAGAAATTCATGGGGCCGGTCTGGTGGCTTTCGCCACTGATGCTACCGATCGAATTGATCAGCCACCTCGTGCGCCCTGTATCGCTGTCGGTACGTCTGTTCGGGAACATGACCGGCGATCATCAGGTGGTGCTGATTTTCTCGTCACTGGTGGCCTTCGGCCTGCCGATTCCCTTCATGGGGCTCGGGCTGTTCGTGGCCTTGCTGCAAACCTTCGTGTTTGTGCTGCTTTCCGCCGTGTATTTTCAGGATGCGCTGGAGCACGCACATTGAGACACTCTTCACGATCCTGAAAGGAAAGGTTCGTACATGAACAAAAAAGTCCTGCTCTTATTGGCATTCTTCCTTTGCGTGTTGGCGGCCCCGGTCTTTGCAGCGGAAGGCATCGAGACGTTCGGCCTGGCACTGGGCGCTGGCCTCGCCATCGGAGTGGCCGCTCTGGGCGGCGGCATCGGCCAGGGCCTCGCGGCGGCGTCCGCAGTGGAAGGCATTGCGCGTAACCCCAACGCCGCGGACCGCATCTTTACCCCCATGATCCTGGGCTTGGCCCTGATCGAGTCCCTCGTGATCTACGGGCTCGTGATCGCCTTCATGCTGCAGGCGAAGATCTAGAACCCGGTCCGGACTCCGGATAGCCGCTCCGCCCGGCACTTTCGAGCCGGGTGGAGGGGCTTATGGCTCCGGCAGGCCTTCCCGCGGTGCCGCCTTTCGCCCGGCGGCGCGGTCTTCCCGATGCTATCCCGCTCCGCTACCCCGGACCCGCCGTACCGGCGAATTGTTCCCTCCTTGGGAACGATGCCCGGCCCTCCCAGCGCCGGCCGAATCCAGCTACGGAAAGTGCCGTCTCCGCTCAGCGATCGATATATCCCGCAGATTCGGGGAGTTCGCCGCGTCAGGCGAATTTACGGTAACTAGGGAGAAGATTCGGTTCGAGGCCAATCCAGCGCGCGGACCCGCGCGGCCCGAATCGAAAATCCAGTGCTTTGGGAAAAATACGGGATTACCGAAGAAGTAAACCCGTCCCGGACTCGCTCATGGGGGGATGGGAGGGAAGATAAGCCCGGGACGGGTTTTACGGTTGCGATGGATCGTTGCCTGAAGCCGTTAGTGGCCTTGGCTGGCCTACTCGATCAGCTTGCCGGGCTGCGTCACCGCAAG
>JAPUJL010000498.1 GCA_027296185.1 SAR324 cluster bacterium
ATCGCCTGGGCGGGGCTCATGACGGTCAGCATCAGCACGATCAGGATCGAGCCGCCGCCGAGGCCCAGCGTCCCGGACAGCACGGCCGTCAGAAACGAGGCGGTGGTGAGAAAGATCAGTTCACTCAAGGTCGGCGCGGCGAGGGTCAGGAGTGGCGGGGATGCGAACCCAACGGCTATACACCGGCCACCGGCCGGAATCAAACCCATCCGCGCGGCCCAAAGCGCGGACTCGATGCCCTGGCCGCGCACCAAGCCCAACGACGGGGAGCCGCCGATCGCGGCCGCGCGAATAGGATACCGGCACCGGCGCGAGCGGCGGTTTTGAATTGCGGTGTTTCGGGTTCATGGTGCTTCGGGTTTTTGGGGCTTTGGGATTGCGGTGGTTTGCGACTGCGGTGAATTGGGATTGACGGGGCGCACCACCCATTTGTAGACTTGCCTCTCCGTGCGCGCCAAGCCGATTGGGGGAGAGGGGCCCTCCCGCCGGCCGGACCCACTTCAGGCGGACCCGTCCATGACCCTACAGCTCGTCGTCTTCTCGCTGCTGACGCTGTTCCTGATGCTGATCGCCCAACTGATGGGCCCCGCCGTGCCGGCCGCCGCCGGCCAGGAGGCCGCGGGAGACGTGGCGCAACAACGCCGGGCGCGGCTGGACGCCGTGATCCAGGATACGCTGCGCACCTATATTTTCTTCGCCGCCTACGCCTTGATGCTGTTCCTGCTGGGCAAGCCGGATCTGCTGCCCCAGTATGTCGGCTGGGCGGTGGTCATGCTGCAACTGTTGAAGGGCTACGCCGTGTTCTGGGAGCGCATCCTCTACGCGCGCTTCCTCGGGGTGGTGATCGTGGGGCTATTGATGTTCCTGTGGATCCTGGAGCTGCCGCTGCTGCAGGCCCCCCCTCCTTGATCCGCGGCCGACTGGCTGCCTTCCCCGGGGCAGCCCATCGCCCGAGAGCGCCGGCAAGTTCCGCAGCCACGCCTTCCCGCACCGTCCACCCCGCCCCCCAGAAATGGCCGCGATTCGAGCGCTCTATTGCCATATCCCGTTCTGCCGGACGATCTGCCCTTTCTGCGCCTTCGCCGTCCACGGAAACCGGGAGCGGCTCCACGCCGATTATCTCCGCCGCTTGGAGCGGGAGATCGGCCTCGCCGCGGCCGGGAACGGCGGGCCCAGCCAACCTATCGAATCCCTCTACTTCGGCGGCGGCACCCCCTCCACGTTGACGTTGGAGGAATTGGAGCCGCTCATGGCCGCGCTGCGGCGGAACTTCCCCCTCTCGCCGGACGCGGAGATCGCCTTCGAGTGCAATCCGGAAGACGTTCGCGGGCCCTACCTGAGTGGCCTGCGGCGGCTCGGAATCGACCGCCTCAGCCTGGGCATCCAGAGCTTCGATGAGAAAACGCTGGCCGCCCTGGGCCGTAACCACAACGGCCGGCGGAGCCGCGAAGCGCTACGGGAAGTGCAGCGCCACGGGCCGGCCAACTACAACGTGGACCTAATGTTCGGCGCGCCGGGAATCGATCCACGGGCATTCGCCGGGGACGTGGCCGCCGTGATCGACGCCGAACCGCCCCATGTGTCCCTCTACGGCCTGGATCTGGAGCCGGGCACGCTCTTCGCCCGCGATCCGGCGGTGCGGGAGTGGGACGGCCGCCACAAGCAGGCCCAGGCCGAGGCCTACCTCGATGCCGCGGAACGGCTCACCCGGGCTGGCTATCGGCACTACGAGGTGTCCAATTTTTGCCGGCCTGGCTACGACGGCCGGCAAAACCGCATCGTGTGGGACGGGGGGAACTATCTCGGCTTCGGCACGGGCGCCCATTCCCACGTCGATGGCGTGCGCCGCCACAACCACCGCCATCTGCGGGCCTACAGCCGCTCCCTGGACGCAGGGGAGGCGCCGGAGGCCTTCCGCGAGGCGCTCTCCGCGGTCCAACGGGCCAACGAGACGCTGATGCTTTCGTTGCGGCGGGATACCGGCCTCGACACCGCCCAGTGGGAGCGCTGTCACGGAATCCCGTGGGGCGAAGCGCGCAACAAGACCGCTGCGGCACTGGCGGCGGCGGGAAAGGCGCAGTGGGCCGCGGGCCGGCTGGTGCTGACGGCCCGGGGATTCCTCGTGGCGGACGCCGTTACGGAGCAACTGATGGCCGGCGCGGACGAACAAGTCGCGGTCTAGCTGGGCGCTCCCACCGGTTTACCGCGCTTCGATTTCCCGCAACAGGCTACCCAGCCGCTGCAACTCCCGGCCGAACCGCGCCCAATCGCCCTGGCGGCTCGCCTGCTGTAGCGCGTCGTAGGCTTCCAGCGCACGGGCGGACGGTCCTGCGCCCGGGCTGGATACGGAAGTCTCCCGCAGCGGCTCCCCCGGCTGACGGGCCAGGGTCTCCAGGACGGACGGGAGAGCGGCCCGGCCGGAGAAGATCTGGCCCAGGGCATCCTCCAGGTCGAGCCCCATGGCGATTTCGTTCTGGTAGCCGACGATCACCCGCTTCAGTTCCGGGATGCGCCCGTCCTCCGCCTTGAGATAGAGGGGTTGGACGTAAATCAGCGAGGACTCGATGGGGATCACCAGCAGCGTGCCGCGAATCACGTTGGAGCCACTCTGATCCCACAGGGTGACCTGTTGAGATACCCGGCCATCCTGATTGATGCGCGCCACCATCTGCCGCGGTCCGAAGATCAGCTTCTGCTTCGGAAAGCGGTACACCACCAACTGGCCATAGTGCTCTCCGTCGCTGCGGGCGACCATCCAGGCGGCCAGATTATCCTTCAGCCGCGGCGTGAACGGAAGCATCAGGATGAATTCCTCGCTCTGCTCCTCGGGCAGCTTCATCACCGTGAAGTAGGGTTCCATGCGCTGCTGCCCCACCACGGGCACCTCCCACTGATCCTCCTTGTTGTAGAAGGTGAGCGGATCGTGCATGTGGTACGTGGCGTAAATGAAGGTCTGCACCTGGAAATAATCCACCGGGTGACGGATATGGCTGCGGATGGAATCCGGCATCTCGCCGATGGGCCGGATCATCCCCGGGAATATCCGCCCGAACGCCGCCGCGATCGGGTCGTCCGCGTCCGCCAGGTAGAACTGCACCCGGCCGTCGTAGGCGTCGACCAGCACCTTCACCGGATTGCGCATGTAGTTCCCAGTACCCGGCACGAATTCGGCGTAGGGAAAGCGCTCGGTCAGGGTGTAGGCGTCCGCGATCCACACCAGCCGCCCTTCGTGGAGGACCATATAGGGATCGCTGTCGTAGTGGAAGAACGGGGCGATGCGCCGGATGCGGTGCATCACGTTACGGAAGAGCAGGATCCGTGTATCCGCGTTGAAATCCTCCGCCAGCAGAAGCTTGATGTCCCGCAGATAGGCCGCGAGGAGCAGGCGCCGCCAGAAGCCGCCGATGCCCACCCCGCCTTCGCCCACGTACTGCGAGTAGATGTTATCGTCGCCCTCGGGATAGTCGAATTCGTCCTGATCCGTCTTGACGAAGACGTAATCGTCCACCACCTCGCCGAAGTAGAGCTCCGGCCGGCTCACCTGGAGTTCCGGGTATTCGCTGCTGGGGGGGATGT
>JAPUJL010000499.1 GCA_027296185.1 SAR324 cluster bacterium
GCCGTGTCGTCCAGAGAGAGGGTGGTTTGGGTGACATAGGCCACCCGCTCCGGATCGGCAACCTGCACCCGCTCGGCCTCCTCGGGGTTTTCGATGACGATGGTGCGCCCGGGAGCCTCGCCCAGCGTTCCCTGTACCTCGACATGATCCCGGTGCCCGATCAGGAAGATGGAACACCCCTCCGCGTCGTAGCGCCGGGCTTCCATGTGCACTTTGGTGACCAGGGGGCAGGTGGCGTCCAACACGTCCAGGTTCCGGCCGGCGGCCTGGGCATAGGCCGCGGGAGAGACGCCGTGGGCGGAGAAGATCGTCGTGGCGCCCGGCGGCACTTCGTCCAGCTCCTCGACGAACACCGCGCCCAGGCGCTCCAGCCGCTCGACGACGAATCGGTTGTGCACGATGGCGTGCTTCACGTACACCGGCGGCCCGAACCGCGTCAGGGCCCGCTCGACGATGTCGATGGCACGCACCACTCCCGCGCAGAAGCCCCGGGGACTCGCGAGGATCAACTCCCTTTTCCCCGTTGACTGGACCATCCCGGGGGCGAGGTCGGCGATCCCCTTTCCCGCGTCCGGGCCTGGCGATTTCTTAGGCGTGGGGGATTTCGGCAATGGGGTTTTTTGCACGGGTTTGCCGGAGCTCGCTGATGAAAGTTGCACGAAACGTGGTGGCGAATCGCCGTGCTCGGAAAGAGTCGCTCGCTGGGTGATGCTTCAAAATAGGGGCGGCGCTCCGGAATGGCAAGAGAAGCCGGGGAGCGGCCCTCAACGCTGTAGACGAAGGGAGGATCGCCGGAGCCGAGCCGAAGATCGCGGACATCGGGGTGAAGTCTCCGCCGATCGGGTCACGGCTTCAACGAAAGCTCCAGGAGCGCTTCCATTTCCAACGCATCCAGCTTCCGGGTCCACCCGTCGTGCGCCCGCTCCGCGAACCGGTCGGTGAACCGGACCGGATCCCACGATCCCTTCGGCGCCACCAACTCCAGCTTGCCGGCTTCTTCCGCCGCCTTTAGCAGGCGCTGGTGCACCGGGCTGTCACCCACCCGGCGGAGCCAGTATTTGGAATTGCCGTAGTCCGGCTCGTGCCGATGCACCAAGGCGTGCCAATAGGCCGCCGTGTCGCTTGGCAAATCCTGGCAGGCCTTGTGTGCCCGCTCCCATTCCCCGTTGATCAGGTACATCCCCGCCCGGGCTTCCTCTGGGCAGGGGCAGCGTTCGATTTCGGCGGTGAGCGCCGGTTGCGGCGTGCCGGGCGTCAGCCGGGCCATCAGGGCGCGGGCGGTGGCGGAGGCGTCTTCGGACATGAGTTTTCCCTTCAGGCCGTGGCGCCGGGAGCCGGAACCGGCAGCGCATTCCGTAGATCACGTGTCGGTGTCTTCCGTGCTCCGCGCTTCGGCACATCAGTTCGCCCGCTTGGAGCGAGGCAACCCCGCCCGCCCGGCAATTTCGTCCAACAGGCGGCGGAGCGCTTCCGGCTGGGGCGGCACGGGCAGCACGCCGGCCGCACCGGCCTTGACCGCGGCCACGACCTGTTCCCGCGGCAGCCCTTCATCCAGCAGCACCAGCACGGATTCGCGGTTGGGCCCCCGGCCCGCCAAAGCCGCGAGCAATTCCGCCGGGGACGATCCTTCCCCTCCGCCGGTAAACACCACGTCCACCAGTTCGGATGCGAGGATGGCCGCCGCCTCGACGCCGTTTCCGGCCTCGTTGATATGGGCGAAGCCCTCCGCCCTGAGGGCCTGCCGCATGGCCTGCTGCGGGATCAGGGCCAGGCCGACCAGCAGGGCGCTGTTCAGTCTTCCGTTGCTATCCGGCAACCGGCAATGCTCCGTCGGCGGCGTGAAGCCCAATCGGGTGACGCGGCGCGGTCATCCCCAGGTCACCCGGATGCGCTCCCATTCGGCGGCCAGATCCGCGCGCAGGCGGTCCATGAACCGCTTGGACTCGGGAGCGCTCCCCTGGGGCGGCATGCGCACGGGCAGGATTTTCAGGCGCACGATGCGCTCCCCCTTCGGCGTGCGGGCGAGGGCCGCCGGGTCGGTCAGGAGCCGGGTGCCGTCGAAGACCACCGGCTGGATCGGAATTCCGGAACGCTCCGCCAGCCGCAGGCTGCCCCGCCGGAACGAACCGAGGCGCCCCTGCGGGTCGCGGGTGCGGGTGCCTTCGGGAAATACGACCATGCCTCGCCCCAAATCCCGGATTTCCTCCCCCCACCGCTCGTAGAGCTCGGGCGTTCGGCGGCGCTCCTTGCGGTCGATGGCTTTGCAGTGAATCTGCCGCATCCAATACTTCAGGACGGGGATGAGGAGCAACTCGCGCTTGAAGACGAATCCCACCGGGCGGCCGAGGTAGCCCGCCAACAGGGGAATGTCGTACATGGCTTGGTGGTTGGACATGACAACCAGGGGGCCTGCCCGCCGCAGATGCCCGGCGCCCTCCACCTCGATCCGGCAACCCAGCCGGCGGAATATCCGCTCGGCCCAGACCAGGGTCATGCGGTAGGCGACGGCATCGGCCTCGGCGGCGCGCCCCGCGCGCCGCAGCCACCACAAATACGGCGCGATCCTCGCCTTAAGCATCATATAGGCCAGGTTTTCCAAGGCGAATCCCGCCAATTTGAACCCGTTCCATAGGCCTCGGATACGGGAAAGCCCCGCTCTGTCCTCCGCCTCGTCCGCATCCGCGGGCTCGGCAGGGACCGGCTCGGGCGGCGGAGCGGCCCCGTGGCGGGAGCCATCCCGGGCCGCAGCAGTTCCGGCTGGATCGATCGGGTCGGGGCGCATCGGCGCAGTCATGAGTATGGCCCGGCTGGACGCCCGGATAATTGGCGCCGGGTGGAAGAGGGATTGGCTGTGGGGCCGGCACGAGGGCTCGTTGCTGCCGTCGCCGGCTGCCGGTTCCCGATACCGGGTCACACTTCAACTGTTCGTGGGGAAGCTATGGGCGGTCGTCCGGGGATGGCCGCGGTTCGATCTCGATTTTGAGGTGGAGCACTCCATTTTCCATCCGGCGATCCAAATCCTTGAGCCTGTACCCGGGCGGCATGGCGAATTGGCTGGCGAACTGCCCGTATTCGCGGGCCGCCACGATGTCCTCCCGCTCGGGCAGATCCTTGGAGGTGGGCTTGTGCCCCTTGACGACCACCAACTCCGGATCGCTCACCACTTCCACCGCCGAGGGCGGCACGCCCGGCAACTCGATATCGATAAACAGGTAATTCTGGTGGTGGTACAAGTCGAATAGGGGCTGCCACGAATCGTTGTGGCTGTCGTCGACGTAACTTTTGCCCCGGCGGTGAAGGGATTCGATCTGCTCACCCAATTGGGTGGATCTTTGCACGAAAGAGTCCAATTCGGAGTTCATGTTACTGCCCTCGTGGCGGCCACGATTTCCTGCATGGATATTGCATCGTATCTCGCAATGCTCTGAATCCCGCTATCTGCCTATGGCGAACGCCCAGTTTACGTGAGAATCGGCATGATTGCAAAACGGCGCGGTCTGCTCATCCTGACCCAAATTCTGCTCGCTGCCTGGCTCTGGACCGGGCAGGCGCAACCGGCGGCGGCCCAGCTTGGGGGAGATTTCTTCGAGGAAGAGGACTTTTTCGAGGAAGATGACCCGTTCCGCGACGAGGACGAGTTCGGCCTGCCCCAGGAAGATTTCACCGAGGGCGGGGAGTTCGTCGACGAGTCGACCCTCCCGCCTTCCGAGCAGGGCCTCATCGGGGGCCGGCAGCGGGAACTGCGGCTTTTGGGGGAACGCGAGTTGCTGCCCCTCAATGCCGCGTGGGGCGCCGGCACGGGCTTGATCATCGGCGGGTGGTTCGCCCTGATCAATCAGGGCACCAGCCGGGAAACCCAGCGCTCCCTGGGCCTTGGCGTGGTGGTCGGGACGGTCATCGGCCTGCTGGTGGGCGCCCGCACCCTGGTCGCGCCCGATTCGCCCACCGCCGCGGCACCGGGCGAATTTTCCTCGAGCGGCGGACACGATTCCCTGGCCGCCACTTCCCTGGGCAGCCTGCCGTTCCAGATGACCTACACCCTGCGGTTCTGATCCGGGATCCGCGGGGAAGCGGCGCGCCCTTTCAGAACGCCCCACTCGCCCCCCATCGATCCGCGTAGCCCTCTCCTGGCTAGGCTTCCGGCGCTTCCTGAGCGGCGGCGGCGGCCTCCTCCGCTTCCAATGCCGCCTGGATTTCCTCCGGGATTTCGTAGTTGGCCCGCTGGAATGGCGCGTAGCCCGTGCCGGAGGGAATCAGCCGGCCCAGGATCACGTTCTCCTTCAGGCCCCGGAAGTAATCGATCTTTCCGTTGATCGCCGCCTCTGTCAGCACTTTCGTCGTCTCCTGGAACGAGGCGGCGGAGATGAACGAATCGGTGCTCAGCGCGGCTTTGGTAATTCCCTGGAGGATCGGCCGGGCCGTCGGCGGGCGCTGGCCAGCTTCCAGGGTTTCGGTGGTCTTCTGCTCGAAGACCCGCCGAGAGACCTGCTCGTTGATGAGGAAGGTCGTATCGCCCGGATCGGTAATTTTGAGCTGCTTGAGCATCTGCCGCACGATCACCTCGACGTGCTTGTCGTTGATGCTCACGCCCTGCAGGCGGTAGACCTCCTGCACCTCGTCCACCAGGTACTTCTGCAGCCGTTGGGGCCCTAGAACCGCCAGGATGTCGTGGGGATTGGCTGGACCGTCCACGATCGGATCGCCCGCGTGCACATGGTCGCCCTCGTGCACGATGATGTGCTTGCCTCGGGGGATCAGGTACTCCTTGGACTCGCCGCGATCGGGCGTGATCAGCACCTTCTGCTTGCGCTTGACGTCTTTCCCGAAGGAGACCACGCCGTCGATTTCGGCGATGATCGACGGATCCTTGGGGATGCGCGCCTCGAAGAGTTCCGCCACCCGCGGCAGGCCGCCGGTGATATCCTTGTTCTTCGCGGTTTCCCGGGGAATCCGGGCCAGGATCGCACCGGCGTGCACCTCATGGCCGTCCTCGACCATCAACTCGGCCTTGGCGGGTAGGAAAAACCGTGCTTGTTGGCCGGTATCGGGGTTTTTGATCAACCGGCCGTGGGCGTCCCGCATGGACATCTCGGGCCGCCGGTCGGATTCGGTGTGTTCCAGCACCACCCGGCGGGAGAGGCCGGTTTCCTTGTCCAACTGCTCCCGCATGGTCACCCCGTCGATGATGTCGGAGAACTTCACGATGCCCGACACGTCGGAGAGGATAGGCGTGGAGAATGGATCCCACTCGGCGATCTCCTGCCCCTGCTTGACGATGGCCGTGTTCTTGACCCGCAGCACCGAGCCCACCGGCAGGGTGCGCGCCTCCAGCTCGCGGCCGGTTTTGGGATCGACGATGCGCGCCTCGGCCTTGCGGGTCATGATGGTCCAGAAGCCCTCCTGATTTTGCACGACGCGGATGTTGACGTACTCCAGGCGTCCGGAGAACTTGGCCTCCCACCGGCTCACCTCGACCCGCTGGTTGGCCGCGCCGCCGATGTGGAAGGTGCGCATGGTCAACTGGGTGCCGGGCTCGCCGATGCTCTGGGCGGCGATCACCCCCACCGCCTCGCCTTCGGCGATGAGCCGCCCGCGGGAGAGGTCGCGCCCGTAGCACAGGGCGCAGACGCCGTGGTCCATATTGCAGGTAAGCACCGAGCGGATGTGCACCGATTCGATGCCGGCATTATCGATGAGCTGCACCTTGTCCTCGTCGATCTCGTCGCCGGCTTTTACCAACAGCGTGTTGCGGAAGGGATCGGTAATGTCTTCCAGCGCAACCCGGCCCAGCACCCGGTCGCCCAGGGTCTCGATGATCTCGCCCGCCTCGACCAGCGCCGACATTTCGATTCCGTTCACCGTGCCGCAGTCGTGATCCCGCACCACGCCGTCCTGGGCCACGTCCACCAGCCGCCGAGTGAGGTAGCCGGAGTTGGCCGTCTTGAGCGCCGTATCGGCCAGCCCCTTGCGCGCGCCGTGGGTGGAGATGAAGTACTGCAGTACACTCAGCCCCTCGCGGAAGTTGGCCGTGATGGGCGTCTCGATGATTTCTCCGGAGGGCTTGGCCATCAGCCCGCGCATGCCGGCCAGCTGCTTCATCTGCTGGGTGCTGCCCCGGGCGCCGGAATCGGCCATAACATAGATCGGGTTGACCTTGCGGTCCGCCTTGATCGCGTCGGCGCGCAGGGTGTTCAGCATCTCGTTGGCCACGCGGTCCGTGAGCCGGGCCCAAATATCGATCACCTTGTTGTAGCGCTCGCCTTCGGTGATGAGGCCGTCCACGTATTGCTGCCGCACCTCGATCACCTCCTCCTCAGCGTGGGCCAGGAGGGCGGGCTTGTTCGAGGGAATCTGCATGTCGTGAATGGAGATGGAGAACCCGGCCCGGGTCGCATGGAGGAAGCCCAGCCGCTTGAGTTCGTCCAACATGGCCACGGTCTCCACGTTGCCGGCCAGCCGGTAGGACACGTCGACCAGGTCCGCCAACTCCTTCTTTTTCAGCAGCCGGTTGATGTAGCTGAACTCCACTGCCTGCGGGATGTGCGCCCTCAGGAGCACCCGGCCCACGGTGGAATCGACCTGCTCGCCCTCCATGACCACTTTGATCTTGGCCTGCAGCCCCACCTTGCCGTGGTCGTAGGCCACCTGCACGTCGTCGCTGCAAATGAATCGCATGCCCTCGCCGACGGTGCCGGGGATCTCCTTCGTCATCCAGTACAACCCCAGCACCATGTCCTGGGTGGGGGTCATGATGGGCTTGCCGTTGGCCGGGCTGAGGATGTTGTTCGTCGCCATCATCAGCACCTTGGCCTCCAGTTGGGCTTCCACCGACAACGGCACGTGCACCGCCATCTGGTCGCCGTCGAAGTCCGCATTGAACGCCGTGCAGACCAGCGGGTGCAACTGGATCGCCTTGCCCTCGATGAGGATCGGCTCGAACGCCTGAATCCCCAGCCGGTGCAGGGTCGGCGCCCGGTTCAGCAGAACCGGATGATCGACGATGACCTCGTCCAGCACCTCCCAAACCTCCGGCCGCCGTTCCTCGACCATCTTCTTGGCCACCTTGATCGTCGGCACATCGTAGTACTCGATCAATAGGTGGAAGATGAACGGCTTGAACAGCTCCAGCGCCATCAGCTTGGGCAGCCCGCACTGGTGCAGCTTCAAATCGGGACCGACCACGATTACCGTCCGTCCCGAGTAATCCACCCGCTTGCCGAGCAGGTTCTGCCGGAAGCGCCCCTGCTTGCCCTTGAGCATGTCGCTGAGGGACTTCAGCGGGCGTTTGTTGGTGCCCATGATGGGCCGGCCGCGGCGGCCGTTATCGAACAGCGCGTCCACCGATTCCTGGAGCATCCGCTTCTCGTTGCGCACGATCAGGTCGGGGGCCCGCAGGTCGATCAGCCGCTTGAGGCGGTTGTTGCGGTGTATCACCCGCCGGTAGAGGTCGTTCAGGTCGCTGGTGGCGAAGCGCCCACCTTCCAGCGGCACCAGGGGGCGCAATTCCGGGGAGATCACCGGGATCACGTCGAGGATCATCGAGAAGGGGTCGTTGTTCGATTTGCGGAACGCCTCGACGATCTTCAGCCGCTTGACCACCTTCTTGCGTTTGGCTTCAGAGCCCACCTCGCGCATATCGGTGTAGAGCGCTGTGCTGAGGGCCTGCAGGTCGATCGCCTCGAGTAATTCGCGGATCGCCTCGGCGCCCATGCCCGTGCGGAGGTCCGGAAACTGGTTGTGCAGTTCCCGGTACCGTTCTTCCTCCAGCAACTCCTTCACGGCCAGCTTGGAGCTGCCCGGATCCAGCACCACGTAGGCATCGAAGTACAGCACCCGCTCCAGATCCCGCAGGGTCATGTCCAGCAGGTTGCCGATCCGGCTGGGCACGCCTTTGAGGAACCACACGTGGGAAACCGGGCTGGCCAGCTTGATGTGCCCTAGCCGCTCGCGCCGCACCTTGGACTGGATCACCTCCACTCCGCATTTCTCGCAGGTGATGCCCCGGTGCTTCATGCGCTTGTATTTGCCGCAATTGCACTCATAATCGTGAATGGGACCGAAGATCTTCGCGCAGAACAAGCCGTCCGGTTCCGGCTTGAAGGTGCGGTAGTTGATCGTCTCCGAAGTCCGCACCTCTCCGTGAGACCACGACAGAATTTGGTTGGCCGAGGCGATCCGGATTTGCACCGCGTTGTAGTCGGCGGGAGCGGTCGGCTTCTCAAAGATCGTGTTCAGCGCTTTCAAATGACCCTCCGGGGTTGATGTGACTGTCGGCCGCCGTGCCGCGGCCGCGCGCTTTCATTAGTCGATCGGTCGAATGGCCTCTGCCGCCGCTATTCGGCGGGGGGCGGCGCCTCGCGCAGCAGGCTCACGTCGAGGCAGAGGCTCTT
>JAPUJL010000005.1 GCA_027296185.1 SAR324 cluster bacterium
GACGACGCGATCGTCCTGGCCGGCGCGCTGGTGCTGGCGGCGCTGGCGGTGGCCGCGGAGCTTTTGCTGGGCTGGGCGCAGCGGGCGCTCACGCCGCCCGGAATGAGAAGCTAGCCGTCCTGGCCATCTGCTGAATCCCCCCGCATCGGAGCTGGAACCGTGATCGAGCTGAGCGAGGTGCACAAGACCTATCCCGGCGGCGCGGAAGCGGTGCGGGGCGTCTCGCTGACCGTGCCCCAGGGGGCGCTGTGCGTCCTCATCGGTCCGTCGGGCTGCGGGAAGACCACCCTGTTGCGGCTGATCAACAAGCTGCTCCCGCTCAGCGGGGGCGCCATTCGCGTGGCCGGCCGGGACATCGCCGGCGAGGACGCCGTGAGCCTGCGCCGCCGGATCGGTTACGCGATCCAACAGGTGGGGCTCTTTCCCCACATGACCGTGGGCGAGAATATCGCCGTGGTTCCGGCCCTGGAGGGTTGGGAACGCCGGCGCATCCAGGAGCGGGTGGCGGAACTGATGAGCCTGACCGGCCTGCCCCCGGGCTATGCGGCGCGCTATCCCCGGGAGCTATCCGGCGGCGAGGCGCAGCGGGTGGGCGTGGCGCGCGCGTTGGCGGCGGACCCGCCGGTGATGCTGATGGACGAGCCCTTCGGCGCCCTGGACCCGGTGACGCGGGAGCGGCTGCAGGACGAGTTTCTCGCCATCCAGGGCCGATTGCACAAGACCGTCCTGGTCGTCTCTCACGACATGGACGAGGCGCTGCGCATGGGAGACCGCATCGCCATCATGCGCGACGGGCGGCTGGAGCAGGAGGGGACGCCCGCGGAGATTCTCCTCCACCCCGCCACTCCGTTCGTCCGGGAATTCCTGGGGGTGGAGCGGGCCTTCGCGCAACTCGCCAGGCTGCCCGTCACCATGGCCCTCGATGCCAAGTGGGCCGCCGCCGCCGAGCCGGCCGGCCTGTCGTTCGCTGGGAACACGCCGGTCAAGGAGGCGTTGTTGGCCATGGCCGCAGGCAACGTCCGCGCGGCGCGGGTGACCGGCGAAGGGGAGCGCAGCGGCGGAGTGGTGACCTTGCGCTCCATCGCTGCGCTGCTGGGCAGTGGCCGGAAAGGACCCCCGGAACGCCCGGCCGCCGCAGCGGGGGAAAAATCGGCCGGAGCCGAATCGGAATGAACCGGCGCACCGATCGCCTGGCGGCCTGGGCAGGGGCGGCGGTGGCGGTTCTGCTGCTGTGGGCGGCCTACGCGGCCGGCCTGCTCGGCTATCTACTGACCGAGCCGGGAGAGGTGCTGCGCCTGCTGGGCCAGCACGTGGTGCTGGTGCTCACCTCCGGGGCGACGGCGGTGACCTTGGGGTTGGGGCTGGGCATCGCCATCAGCCGCGCGCCGCTCCGCCGGCTGGCCTATCCGGTCATCGCCGGCGTGAGTCTGGGGCAGACGGTGCCCTCCCTGGCCTTGCTGGCGCTCATTTTCGCGCTGGTGCGCACCATCGGGTTCTTTCCCGCTTACCTGGCGCTCACCCTGGTCACCCTGCTGCCCATCGTACGCAACACCTACCAAGGGCTGCTGGGTGTGGACCGGGACATCCTGGAGGCCGGCCGCGGCATGGGAATGAGCGCGCGGCAAATCCTCTGGCGCCTGGAGTTGCCCAATGCGCTAGGCGCGATCTTCGCCGGCATCCGCACCGCCCTGGTGATTAACGTGGGGTCCGCGGCGCTCGCCTTCCTGATCGGCGGAGGCGGACTGGGCGATCTGATCTTCAGCGGCATCGACACCCGGCGCAACGACATCCTGATCGCCGGAGCGCTGCCCACGGTGATCCTCGCGCTGGCGGTGGATTGGCTGCTCGGCCGATTGGAGCGGGTGGTGGTTTCGCGGGGCATCCGGGCGGACGGGTGAGCCGGGCGGGCGCTCCGCTGGCCATTTCGCTGGCATTGGGGCATAGTCGGGGCGATTTCCAATCCGGCCCTTGCAATCCGGCCCCAGCCGGCTGTCTGGGCAGCGCGAGGCTCCGGCGGTTCCGCACGCCCCACGCCCTCCTGAACTCTCGAACGGCCCATGAAGCGCACCTTTTACCTTCTCGTCGGGGTCGCCCTGGTGGTCGTGGTGGGCTATCTGGCGCTGACCGGCAAGCGTTCGGATACCGTCCGCATCGGCGGCAAGAAGTTCACCGAGGGCTACATCATGGGGGAGATGATCAGCGCGGTGCTGGAAGCCGAGGGCCTGTCGGTGGAGGAAAAGTTCGACATGGGCTCCGGGATCGTGCGGGACGCCCTGGAGAACGGCCAAGTGGACCTGTACTGGGAGTACACCGGCACGGCCTATGTGATGCACCATCAGCTGCACGATCCGGCCGTGATGCGCGATCCGCGGCGGGTCTATGACGCGGTGAAGCGGCTCGATGCGGAAAAGGGGCTGGTTTGGCTCGATCCCGCCGCATTCAACAACACCTACACGCTGCTGATGACCCAGGAGCAGGCCCGCCGTTTGAACATCCGCTCGGTGAGCGACCTGGCGGCATACGTCACCGTCCATCCGGAGGCGGTGTCCCTGGCCTCCAACGCGGAGTGGTTCGCCCGTCCCGACGGATTCCAGGGCCTGGGCGCCCACTACGATTTCGAGTTTCCCCCCGGCCAAGTGGTGAAGATGGAAGCCGGGTTGATCTACCGCGCCTTGCGGGACGGCGAGGTGGACGTGGGGATGGGCTACTCCACCGATGCCCGCATCATTGCCCTGAACCTGGTCAACCTGGAAGACGACCGGTCCTTCTTCCCCATCTACAATCCCGCACCGGTCGTGCGGGCGGAACTGCTGGAGCAGCACCCGGGGCTGGGGGACAAGTTGAACCGAATCTCGCGCCTGCTGACCGACGAGTCGATCACGCGGCTCAACTACCTGGTGGACATCGAGCAGCAGACGCCGCAGCAAGCCGCCCGGGACTGGCTCCGGGAGCAGGGACTGCTGTAAACCGCCGGGTGGCCGGGGAAGCCGGTCGCGCCCCGGCCGTGGCGGCGAGTAAGGAGCGGAAGCACCGGGCCGCCGGATGCCGAACCGGCCCGAACATTTCAAGCGGAGAACCACATGCACTCCCGGTTTCACCTCGCCAGTCACGCGTTCGCAGCCGGAGCGTTGGCCGGGCTGATCACAACGATCTTGCTGTGGATCGTGGGTCAGGTGGGGATATTCATTTTGGTTGGAGTCCCCTTCGCGCCGCCGCTCACCACCAGTATGATTTACACGCGGGTCGTGTGGGGCGGCATGTGGGGGTTGCTGTTCCTGTTGCCGGTGCTGCCGGCGTGGCGGTGGCGCATGCGCGGTCTGCTGTATGGGGTCGTGCCGTCTGCCGCTGCGCTGTTGCTGTTCAACCCCTTGAAAGACGGTCTGGGGCTCTTCGGATTGGAAATGGGGCTCATGTGGCCGGTATTCGTCATCGCGTTCAACGTGTTGTGGGGATACCTGGCCGGCGCGTGGCTGGACATGAGCCTCGCCGGCACCGGAAGCAATCAGGCGGGCGCGGGCGAATCGGCACCGGACGCCTGACCGGACGCCTGACCGGGGCGCGGGCCGGGGACGCTATGGGGAGCGGCCGGCAGCCCTTCAGTGCCCATTCAGCGGGGCCATTCAGCGGCCATCGGCGGCGGCATGCCACTGCAGCACCCGCGCATCCTCCGGCGGGTTCGCGTGATAGGCGGGGCGCA
>JAPUJL010000050.1 GCA_027296185.1 SAR324 cluster bacterium
GCCGATCTTCGTGAGGTGGTAGGCCACGCTGCATCCCACCACGCCGCCTCCAATGATGACGACGCGGGCCTGAGTGGGGAAATCGCTGCCCATGGGCGGTTCCTGTCGGGAGATTCCTGAACGGCTACGATGCATCGCGCGGCTGCGGCAGCGCTACATCCAGCGACTGCGCGCAGGCGGCGAGGTCGTTCCACACGGTTGGCTCCAACTCGATGCCCGCCTCCAGCCGGGCGGCGCGGTGCTTGGCCTCGTACTCGCCGGGCACCATCACGGGCGGGTCGCCGGGGGCGGTGGGGGTGGCGTGCAGGTAATCGACGAGCGCCTCCACGTCCCGGTCATACCGGGCCCGCTCCACGAACGCTTCCGGGTCGATGCAGATCACGAAGGTGCCGTTGTTGAGATCCTTCGCCGGCGCCAGGGCGGTGCCGGCCCCGGCCAGCACGCCGGAGAGGAGATCCACCATCACCGACAGCGCGTATCCCTTGTGCCCCTGCGCCCCGCCCAGGGGCAGCATCATGGCCAGCCCCTCCAGAAAATCCTCGGGATTGGTCGTCGGAGTGCCGTCCTTGCGGACGATCCAGCCCTCCCCGGTGGGTTGGCCGCGGGTGTGGGCCTGGCGGATCTTGTTGCCGGCCACGGCCGAGGTGGCGAAGTCGAGCAGGATCGGCCAGCCCTTGGGGTTGGGGAAGCCCGCCCCCATGGGGTTGGTGCCCATGCGCGGGGCCAGCCCGCCGTGGGGCTTCACGAGGATTCCCCGCGCCTGCGCGTTGACGTACACCAGACCCACCAGCCCGGCCGCGGCCACCATCTCCGGGTAGGCGCCCACCCGACCCACGTGATTCAGGTTGCGCACGCCCACCGCACTAAGCCGGGTTTCCCGGCACTTGGCGATGGCCAACTCGGTGGCCCGCGTGGCCCCCACGAAGCCCAGGCCGTGGTGGCCGTCCAGCACGGCGGTGGTGGGGGTCTCGCGCAGCACCGTCACCGGCGCTCCAGGCACGATGGCCTCCTCCCGGATCAATTCCACGTAGCGGGGCACCTGGCGCACGCCGTGGGTGTCGTGGCCGGTCAGGTTGGCCTCCACCAGCAGGCGGGCCGTCAGCACCGCGTCTTCTTCCGGCACTGCGGCCGCCTGCAGGCATTGCGACGCCAGGGAGCGGAGTTGGTCAGGTGTGAAGGTGGGCATAGCCGATCCTCGCCTAATACACCGCCCGGCCGCCCGAGGCGTCGAAGACAAAGCCGGTGGTGAAGCTGGCCTCCCGCGAGGCCGCAAAGGCCACCACGGCGGCGATCTCCTCGATCTCCCCGGGACGCCGCATGGGGATCGCGGCGGTGAGCTCCCGCAAGCCGGCCTCGCCGTGGGCCTGCTCCGTGGCGGGCGTGCGCACCAGGGCCGGCGCGATGGCATTGCAGGTGATTCCGGTTGCGGCGTACTCCTTGCCGATGACCTTGGTCATCCCGATGACGGCGGCCTTAGAGGTAGAGTAGGGCAGCATGCGCAGGTTGCCCACCTTGCCGGAGATGGAGGCGATATTGACGATACGCCCGTAATTCGCCGCCAGCATCACGGGAAGCACCGCCCGGATACAGAGAAACATCCCCCGCAGGTTGACGTCCAGCACGCGGTCGAAGTCGGCGGGCAGCACCTCGTGGGTGCGCGCATCGGTCCTGCCGTTGATGCCCGCCGCCGTGATCAGCACGTCGATGCGGCCAAAGCGCTCGGCCACCCGCCCTACCGCCTCCTCGACGGCCTCGCGATCCGTGACGTTCACCGGGAGCGTGAGCACGGTGGCGTCCCGGCGCGCCAGCTCCCGGCCCCTCCGTGCCAGTCGCTCCCCGGCGACGTCCAGCAGCGCCAGCGCGGCGCCCTCGGCGCTCAACCTGCGCGCGATGCCGAAACCGATGCCCCGCGCACCCCCGGTGATGAGGGCCACCTGGCCCGCGAACCGCCTCATGCGCTCAATACCGCTTAATACACAGCCCGCCCGCCCGTGGCGTCGAAGGTAAAGCCGGTGGTGAAGCTGGCTTCCTTTGAGGCCGCGAAGGCCACCACCGCGGCGACTTCCTCGATCTCCCCGGTGCGCTTCATGGGAATCCTGTCCGTCATGTACTTCACCTGCGCCGCGGGCAGCGATTCGACCATGGCCGTGCGCACCACCGCGGGCGCGATGGCGTTGCAGGTGATGCCGGTCTCGGCGTACTCCTTGCCGATCACCTTGGTCATGCCGATCACGGCGGCCTTCGAGGTGGAATAGGCCAGCATTCCCGCGTTGCCGTCCTTGCCGGAGATGGAGGCGATATTCACGATACGTCCGTAATCCGCTTCCAGCATGGCGGGCAGCACGGCCCGGACGGAGAGGAACATCCCCTTGACGTTGAGCGCCATCACCTGCTCGAAGTCCGCCGGCTCCACCTGGTGGGTCTGGATGTTGGTCTGGCCCGTGATGCCCGCCGCGGTGACCAGCACATCGATGCGCCCGAAGCGCTCCAGCACCGTTTTCACCGCGCCTTCCACGGCGGTCTGCCGGGTCACGTCCACCGCCAGCGCGAGGGCGGTGACGCCTTCGCCGGCCAGCGTCTGCTGGGCCTCGGCCCCCAGGGCCTCGTTGA
>JAPUJL010000500.1 GCA_027296185.1 SAR324 cluster bacterium
AGATGGGGCAGCGCGACCAGCACACAACCCACCAGGACCCACGTCAAGCGCCCGGTCAGAAGCACCAGCGCCAATCCGCCGCCGGTGAGCACAACAGCCGCCCCCCACCATGCCTGCCGCGCACCCACACCCGCCGCCTCGGCGCCGGGCAATTCTGGCGGCAACCCCAGCGCCGGCGCGAGGGCGAAGGTGACGAAACCGGCCAGGCCCCACAATACCCCGCGGGCCGGGTCCGCCCCGCCGCGCAGGGAGAAGGCGGATGTCAACAGCAACCCGAAGGCGATGTCGATCAGAAGATTGGTGAGAACGGTGTAAATCGTGCGCGCCGGATCGCCTTCGGAGGGGTCCGCTTCGGCCGGTGCCGATTCGCGATCGGCCGCGGGTGCCTGCTGGGCGGCGGCCTGCTCGTAGACTTCGGCCCGGTGAATCAGCGGAATCACCCACAGCGACTGCACCAGGGAGAGCGCCCCGCCCGCGATCGTGCCGGAAAGGATCGCTGCGAGCAGAACGGGTCTGAGCACCAGGTTGCCTTGAGTGACGGGGTCCCTGCCGGCGAAATTTGGGCCGGCGAGGTTTGGGCCGGCGGGGGGTTAGTGGCAGGGGAATCCAGCGGCGTGGCGGCTGTCGTGGGTGGCGTCGTGGACGGTCTCCGGCTGGGCGAACCCGACGCCGAACAGCACCACCACGCCGATGAGCGCGGCGATCAGCGCCGCGGAGACCCGGGCCAGCGCATCGGGGGCCGCCGCGAGATGGCGGGGGAGAAGGAACGAGACGAGTCGAGACATGCTGGGCTCCTGGGGAACAAGGGATTTCGGCAAGCTGTGCAATTCTTGCGTTGCCCGTACCGGCGGATCCAGCTCCGGCGCCGATTGACGGGGATCGTTCGCGCTCACCTTGCCCGCCTTGCGTTGGATCGGTTTCGTGGAGCCAACGGACTGGCGTCGCCTCCCGCCGCTCCGATCCGGGTGCGCAGCCGCCACGGTCTGCCTATCCGCCGTGGGGGCAAATCCCGCCCTGAGCACCGGCGGGAAGACATAAACGGAATGCCGAACGAAATACCGCCCCTTACACCTGGGCGTTCCATGATATAAGGCTGGGCAAATGTCAAGGTTGCAGACGCCAGGCGGGTTTTCCCGCGATGGGGCTGGGGTAGCTCCCGGGTCCCGTCATTCCACAATGTTTCGGCACCCCATCGGGAGAGGATCGAGATGAGCGAATCCAGCGACCTGAGCGCCGAGAAAATCCGCGCCCTCGCCGAGGCGGCGGGCCTGTCCCTCGAGCAAGGCCGCGAGGCAGCCATCAGCCCCATCCTAACGGCATGGCTGGCCGATGCCCACGAGCTCAACCGCAAGATGAGCGCGCGGAAGCACTGGGCCATCGGGCCGCTGACGGTATTCACCCACCCGCGCAAATAGGGGGAGTCATGGCGAAAGGTTCGGGCGAGTTGGCGAATCTCTCCCTGGCGGAGGCCTCGCGGCTCGTGGAATCCAAACAGGTCTCGCCGGTGGACTTGGTCGATGCCTGCCTGGAGCGCATCGGCGCGGTGCAGGACACGCTCAAGTGCTACATCTCCGTCTACGAGCAGGCTCGCGAAGTGGCCAAGGCCGCGGAGACGATGATCGCCGCGGGTTACTGGCTGGGGCCCCTGCACGGCCTGCCCATCGCGCTAAAGGACAACGTGGGACTGAAGGGGCTCCGCACCACCGCCGGCAGCAAGGTGCTCGGCGACTGGATTCCCGAGGAGGACGCCACGGTTGCGGCGCGGCTGCGCGGGGCCGGGGCGATCTTCATCGGCAAGACCAACCTCCACGAATTCGCCTGGGGCGGTACCACGGACAACCCCCACCACGGCACCGCCCGCAATCCCTGGGACACGGAGCGGTTTCCCGCCGGCTCCAGCGGCGGATCGGGCGCGGCGGTAGCGGCCCGCACCTGCTTCGGCGCGTTGGGGACGGATACCGGCGGCTCGGTGCGGCTGCCCGCGGCGATCAACGGGATCGTGGGCATCCGTCCCACCATCGGCCGGGTGAGTAACTACGGCGTGATCCCGCTGGCCTGGAGCATGGACACCGTCGGCTCCATGACCCGCACGGTGGAGGACTGCGCGATCCTGTTCAACGCGATCGCCGGCCACGACCCGCGCGACGGCGGCAGCGCCCTGGAGGCCACCACGGACTACACCGCCGACCTGGAGAAGGGGGTAAAGGGCATGCGAATCGGGCTCATCCCCGATTACTTCTTCTCCCATCTCCAGCCGGCCGTCCACGACGCCGTGCGCGGCGCCATCGATATCCTGGTCGGCCTGGGCGCCACGACCCACGACGTCACGGTCGAGAACATCCACGGCAACATCTCCGCCCAGCTCACCGTCGAGTCCTGCGAGCCCAGCGCCTATCACCAGGCCTGGCTGCGCGAGCGGCCCGGCGACTACGGCGAGGACGTGCGCACCCTGCTGGAAATCGGCGAGCTAATTCCCGCCCCCACTTACATTCAGGCCCAGCGCTACCGGCAGCTGCTGCGCAGCGAGTTTCTCGAGGCCTTCAAGTCGGTGGACGTGTTCATCTGCCCCACGCTGCCCTTCACCGCCACGCCGGTCGGCGCAACGACGGTGGTAATCGAGAACGGAGTGGAGGAGGACATGCTCTCGGCCATCATGCAATTCACCGGCGTGCCGAGCCTCACCGGGATGCCGTCCCTGGTCGTTCCCTGCGGCTTCGATGAGGACGGGCTGCCCGTGGGCATGCAGATCATGGGGCGCCCCTTCGACGAGGCGACCCTGTTCCGCGCCGGCGCGGCCTTCCAGGCGGCCACCGAATACCACCAGCGCGCGCCGAGCATCTAGCTTCAGCGGACGGCACCCTTTGGTACGCAGAACCCCGGCAACCGCGGTGCGGCGAATGCGAACCCTCTGGTTGGCAGGGTTGACCCTATCGCTGTTCGGCGCTTCCGCCTGGGCGAGCCCGGTGGAGGTCGTGCTGGCGGAGTTCGCGCGGGAGGGCGGCGGCTGGCGGGTCTCCGTCACCTTGCGCCATGGGGATACCGGCTGGGAGCACTACGCCGACCTGTGGGTGGTGGCGAGCCTGAAGGGCGAGGAGCTGGGCCGCCGGGTGCTGGCCCATCCCCACGAGAACGAGCAGCCGTTTACCCGCTCCCGGACGATCGCCATTCCGCCCGGCGTGACCCGCGTCCGGGTGCGCGCCGGCGACAACGTGGAGGGGCTTAACAGCAACGTCGTTCTGGTGGACCTCGGCCAATCCCGGGGCGAGCGGTTCCGGGTCAACTCGCGGTAGCGCCGGGCACTTCATCGTCGGCCCCGGCTCACGTAGAGCCGGGGGCCTGCTCCCTAATTTCCCCGTCACCGGTTCCGTGATATACGTTCCGAAATCGTTACGCTTCGGATCGCCCGCGCATCGCAGTGAGCGCTCGGGCGAACCGGGTGCGTTGCGCGAACGACCGTGACAACTGGAGGGTTCGGCCATGATTCGTTCTCGGCTTCTGTGGGCACTAATCGCCATCGGCGCCGCCCTGGCCGTGGTTCTCGGAGGGACTGCCACCAGCGTCACCGCGGTCGAGCGCGTTCTCCTCGGGGCCGGCCCGGCGGCCTGGGCGGAAGACCTGACTCCGATCGGCCCCGGCGACTGGAGCTACGACCGCGCCGCTCATCTGATCGAGCGGGCCGGGTTCGGCGGGA
>JAPUJL010000501.1 GCA_027296185.1 SAR324 cluster bacterium
TGGCCGAGTTTACGCGGCCTATGGCGGATGGTTCGTGGTGCTTTCGCTCCTGTGGGGCTGGTTCGTGGACAAAAATCAGCCGGACCGTTTCGACCTGGTAGGCGGTGCAATTTGTCTGGTGGGCGTGGCCGTAATCATGTACGCCCCGCGATAGCCAATCACGCCGTCATTGTACGGTCGCTCTGAAAGGTCCATCCCCCTCTCCGGTACGACAGCGGTAGCGGGGGTGGCCACCCCGTAATCCCGGACAACCGAGCCTAATAACTGACGATTACGGAAAACCGTCGCATCCCCGCAAATCCGCTCGAGAATCGGAGATTCAGTTTTTTTCGTCGCGGAACTCGACGGACCAATGGGCACCGTCGCAGAAGGGCTTGTTCTTCGATTGTCCGCAGCGGCAGAGGGCGTAGCGCTCGGGAAACTGGGGGCGCTGCCCGGTCGCCTCGTCCTGTAGTTCGGCGCCCGTGACCCAGTAGGGGCCGTCCTTGGAGACCGTGATGGCCGGCGCCGACCCGTCGTCGGCGGGCGCGGCACCGCCAAGGAGATAGCTCAGGGCGCCGGAGGGGCATTGGCGCACGGCCGCCGCGATGGCCTCGGCGTCCGCCCCCGTGGGTTCGATCCAAGGCTCGGTGCCCAGCCGGAACACGGCGGGCAGGCCATCGGTGCATGCGCCCGCATGGGCGCAGACGGTGCGGTTGTCCAGCACGGTGATGCCGGCCCCTTCGTAACGCAGCTGCTCCGCCGTGGGTGGGCGCTCGCTCGACCTTTCGCCGGAGAAACCGATCTTGCTGTGGGTGCCGTCGCAGAAGGGCTTGTTGGCCGAGCCGCCGCAGCGGCAGAGCGCCATGACCTTCTTCGCTTCCAGCGCCTCGCCCTTGGAATTGGCCAGCCGGTCCATCCGCTTCACAATGTAGGGGCCGTTGCGCGCGCAGTCGATCGACGGCTTGCGGATTTCCTCGCTCATCCGAATCGCTCCCTGATGGTTCGACCCGATCGCGCCCCAGGGCCGTTCATGCCTCCCGTTCCACCCCGAGCATAGCCCGCCCCGCCGCGACAGCATAGACGCCGTGCGGCGGAACAGCCACGCCCGCCCCTACTCCCGCTGGACGCCGCTCATGGGCGTGGGCGCGTAGTGGCGCATGAGGAACAGCAGGTGCTCGCCGAGCACTTTGCGGCTGTAGCCGGGGGGGATGATCCGCGAGACCGACCCCAGCTTCAGGGCCTCCTCGGGGTTCATCAGTTCCGCCTCGTAGCGCCGGGTGAGCTCGGCCATGCGGCGGTCGCGCTCCCGGGCGCCCTCGGCCTCCCGACCCTCGGCGGCGGCCTTGCGATAGCCGGCCAAGATCTCGCGAAACTCGTCCTTGTAGACGAACTGGCGCCCGGCGGGCCCCATCACCGCGATGCGGGCGGTGGGCAGGGCGAACACGGCGTCGGCGCCGGTGGCGTAGTTGTTGTAGGAGGCATAGGCGCCGCCGTAGGCGTTGCGCACGATCACGGTCAGCCGCGGCACCCGCAGGTCGACGATGGCATCCAGCAGCGCCCGGCCCGCCTGGACGATTCCGGCGCGCTCCTGCTCGCTGCCGGGGGCGAAGCCGGTCACGTCCTCGATGAAGATCATGGGGATGTTGTACAGGTTGCAGAAGCGGATGAAGCGGGTCGCCTTCTGCGCCGCGGCCACGTCGATGTTGCCCGAGTTGACCGCGCTGTTGTTGGCCACGTAGCCCACCACGTGCCCCCCCATGCGCCCGTAGGCCGTGACGATGTTCCGCGCCCGGTCGGGCTGCAGCTCGAAGTAGTCCCCGTGATCCACCAGTTGCTGCAGGAACAGGGTGATGTCGAAGGGGGTGTTGAACCCGGAGTTGGGCGTGGTCAGCGCCCGGTGCAGCAGGATCGCCTCTTCCTCCATGTAGATGTCGATAGGCTCGGAGGTCTGGTGGAAGGGCGCCGGCGAGCGATTGTTGTCGGGGAGAAATTCCAGCAGCTTCATGGCCAGCCGCAGGGCGTCGGTCTCGGTCTGGGCGGTGAGATCGACGACGCCGCTGGCCGAGTGTACCGCCGGCCCGCCCAGCTCGTCCGGCGCGATGTGCTCGCCCAGGGTCTCGCGCACCACGTCCGGGCCGGTCAGGCCGAAGAAGGTATCCGCGGGCTGGATCAGGTAGCTCGCCTGGCGGGGCAGGTAGGAGCCGCCGCCCGCGTTGAAGCCGAACATGATCATGATCGAGGGCACCCGGCCGCTGATCTTGCGCATGGCCGTGAAGGCCTTGGCATAGCCGTCCAGCCCTCCCACCCCCGCCGGCACGAACGCCCCCGCCGAATCGTTCATCCCGATCACCGGGATGCCCTTGTCGGCGGCCATGTAGAGCAGCTTGGCCAGCTTCTCGCCGTTGGTGGCGTCCATGGAGCCGGCGCGCTGGGTGAAGTCGTGGCCGTACAGGGCCACGTCCCGCCCGTCCACGTCGATAATCGCCGTGAGGATCGACGCGCCGTCCAGGTGCTCCCCCCAGTTCTGGAACAGGATGTTGGGCTCCTTGTCCGTGAGCACCCGCATCCGCTCCACCACCGTCATGCGTCCCTTGGCGTGCTGCTGCAGGATTCGCGCGGGTCCGCCCATCCCCCGGGACTTGGCGATCAGCTCCTCGCCCCGGGCGATCACCCGCTCGTACTCGGTCTCCGGCTCCACCGTCAGCCCCGCCCGCACCGCCGCGAAGGGATTCTCCAGCGTGTAATCCAGCGGATTCGCGGAGGCGGGCGCCCCAGCCAGCGACTTCGACGCTCCGACAGGCCCGCCGCCCGTGCCGGCAGCACCGGCTGCGGCGGTCTGCTCCGGCGCCGAATTCGGCGGCCCGGGCTCTTTAGCCGGAGCCATTCCGGCGCTGCCGGCCTTCTCGGGCGCCTTCTCCGCCACTTTACCGCTGCGGGACGGCTTCTTTTTGGTGGTTTGGGTCAAAGGAACCGATAGTGCGAGTTGGAGTGTAAAGGCGAGCTCTGGCGACCCACCGGAGCCCCGTTCCCCGCCAATAGTACGTCTAAAGGCACCTCCAAATCCAACGGATCAGCCCATCCGCCCCTGCACCCACTTGCCGATGCGGTCGATAGAGGCTTGGCCTTCGTCGAGGATGGGGGCGAAGATTTGCCAGACGTGGATCATCCCCTCCTCGGCGCGGAGGGTCACGTCGACGCCCACGGCGCGGGCCCGTTCGGCGAGGCGGGTGGAATCGTCCAGCAGCACTTCGCGGGTGCCCACCTCGATCAGCAGGGGCGGCAGCCCGGCCAGATCGGCATTGAGCGGCGCGGCGGCGGGATCGCGGAGGCCGTCCGCCCCGAAGTAAAGCTTGGCGGAAGTCTGAATGACCGCGGCGTTGACCATGGGGTCCGCCTCCGCCTGGGTGCGGTAGGATTCGCCGGTGCTCTCCGGATCGATCCAGGGCGAGAGCAGCACCGCCCCCGCCGGCAGCGGATCGCCCGCCGCCTTGAGCGCCAGCAGCGCCGTGATCACCACGCCGCCGCCCGCCGAATCGCCACCGAACACGATTCGCCCGGGCGGAATGCGAT
>JAPUJL010000502.1 GCA_027296185.1 SAR324 cluster bacterium
CGCCCTTGGCGCTGTGTTGCTACCTTTTGCTACGCTCAGGTTGACCCGCCGCTCACTGGAATCCTTTACGAGGGTGCCCGATGGAAGCTGCGACGACACGGCCGGTGGAGCCCAAATCGCGAGTGGCCGCGCTCGCCGGCGGATTTGTCTCCATGTTTCCCGACCTGAATGCGGAGAAGCGGCGGGTTGCGGTGCAGACCTACCGCCTGCTGGCCCGAGGCGGCCCGGTGGGGCGGGAAGAGCTTGCGGAGGCGGCCGGAGTCTCCCTGAGCCGGCTGAACGAGATGCTCGATGGGTGGAGCGGAATTTTCTACGAGGAGGAGGCGATCATCGGCTTTTGGGGTTTGACGCCGCGGCCCTTCTCCAAGCACCTGTTCGCCGTCGAGGGGCGGACGTTGTACGCATGGTGCGCCTGGGACACGCTGTTCATGCCGCGGATCCTCGGCAAGACGGCGCAGGTGGAATCCACCGACCCGGAAACGGGCAGCATCGTGCGCATGACCGTGACGCCGGACGAGGTACACAGCATCGAGCCCAGCGCCGCGGTGATGTCCATCCTCGAGCCGAAGGACGACATGATGGAGGACCTGGTCTCCCGGCTCTGCCATTTCATCTACTTCTTCCCGTCCCGGGAAATCGGTGAGGCCTGGGCCGCCAGGAACCCGGGCTGCACCCTGCTTACCGTGCAGGAAGGGTTCGAGCTGGGCCGCTTGAAGAACGAAGACCAGTTCGGCGAGGCGCTCCGCGATTGATCGGGCGCTCGGTGGCGCGTAAGCTACAAGGGTGGGCGGGCGCCGCCCGCGCCGCCCCGACCGTCCATTGCCCCGCTGCCCCGATGAGCCGCCCTTCCAGCCTGCCCCCCGACCCAGCGTCCGACCGTATCCACGTGGTGCTGGTGGAACCGGGCGACAGCCTCAACATCGGGGCGGTGGCCCGGGCCATGATGAATCTGGGTTATCGCCATTTGCACCTGGTGGCGCCGCCCCGCTACGAGCCGGCGCGGGCGGCCGTCACGGCCTGCTGGGCCACGGACATACTGGAGGGGGCGGCCGTCCACGATTCCTTGGAGGCGGCCCTGGCGCCCATGGAGCAGGTGGTGGGCTTCACGGCCCGGCACGGGCACGACCGGCCCAGCCATCTGCTGCTGCCCCAATGGTGCGATCGCATGGCGGAGGAACCACCGGCCCGCACGGCGCTCCTGTTCGGACCGGAGGATCACGGACTCGAGACGGAGCACCTCGCCCATTGCCGCTGGCTGGTGCGCATCCCCTCCGCTTCGGCCAACCCCTCGTTCAACCTCTCCCAATCGGTGCTGCTGGCGCTGTTCGAGTTGAGCCGGCGGCGATGGGGCGGGATCGCCGCGGATGAGAAGCCCCGCCCCCCGATCTCCGAGTTCGCGCAACTGGACCGGCTGGTGGAGGCGGTGCTGACCCAGAGCGGCTACTTCCGCAAGGGCACGCCCCGCCCGGTGCCGCAACTGGTCAAGCATCTCCTGCGGCGCATCGACCCCGACGAGCGGGAGATGGGAATTCTGATGGGGATGTTCGGAAAGATTCACCGGGCCCTGGCGGGCCAAGTTCCCGTGAAGCCGGTGCCCTTGCAGGATACCGAGGCCCGCGATGACTGAGGCGCTGCCCACCGGTGGGAACCGGCGCTGCCTAGACTCGCCCGGAAACACGGCGCATTTCTTCGCCCCACGCCCCGAGACCCGGTCACGATTTACGGAGGTGCGGGGCCGTGATAGGCAAAGACGGCCCTGAAATAAGACAGCCCTGGGAACCGGCGCGGAATCGCTCATCCGCGCAACCCTACCCCGAGTCCGCCCCATGAGGCTGGGAAAGATCGTCGAGGAAAGCAAGCTCCCGGGCAACCGCGAGCGGCGCGAGAAACTGGGTGTGCCATGGCTGGTTTACAGTTCCACGCACTACGAGTTGGGCGATGCCCTGGCCGCGGTGCAGGACGTTACGGAGTTGGACGTCAAGATCGGCCTGTGGCGCGGCCGCAAAGTGCCCAAGGATGCGGTGATCATCGGGAAGTTTACGGGCGATCCCGACGACGCCGAGTTGCCCTTCTACACGATCCCCGACGCGGTGCAGACGGAACGGCCCATGTCCGCCGAGGGGCGGCCCAACCGCGCCGCCACGGGCGAGCGGGTGTTGGTGAAGCTCGCCTCGCGGCTGATCCGGCTGGAGCATAATCTGGCCATCTGGCGGGCGCTGACCATCATCTCGCTGATGGGCCTGGCGGCAGTTTGGACGCTGCTGCTGCTGGTGGTCTACAATATCGTCGGGTAACTCGCCCAGGCTCGCATCCCGCCGGAATCCGGAAGCCGGCATCCCGGCTATCCCGCGCCAACTTCGAAATCGCACTTGCGTCAATATCCGAGGGCGCAGCCGTCCTTGCGCGGGTCGGAACCGGCCTGCAGGACGCCCGCCTTGCCGTCGATCAGGATCGCCTGGGCGCCGCCGAGGGGGTTGGCCGCCTCGGTCACCCGGTGGCCTCGCCGCTCCAGTTCCTGGCGGGTGGCGGCGGGCAGGGAGCGCTCGACCGAGAGCTCGGCGCCCACGGGAAGAAAGCGTGGGGCATCGATCGCCTCCTGTAGGTCCATGCCGTGATCGACCCAGTTGGAGAGCACATAGGCGTGGCCCAGGGCCTGGTAGTTTCCCCCCATCACTCCGTAGCAGAGCACCTCGTGGGCACCCCGGTAGGCCATGGCCGGGATGATGGTGTGCAGGGGCCGCTTGCGCGGCGCGATGCAGTTCAGGTGGCCCTCTTCCAGCACGAATCCCGAGCCCCGGTTCTGCAGGGTAATGCCCGTGTTGCCCGCCACCACGGCGCTGCCGAAATTCCAGAACAGGCTGTTGATGAAAGACACAGCGTTGCGGTCGCGGTCCACGACGCTGAGGTAGATGGTGTCCCGGTGTTCCGAGAAGCCCGATTCCACCGGGTGCGGTAGGACCTGTCCGGGAATTAGGCGCCCTCGTTGGGCTTCGGCGAAGGCGCCGGAGAGCAGGCCCGCCACGGGCAGCTCGTTGAAATCCGGATCGGAGACGAACCGGTCCCGCTCGGCGGCGGCCATCTTGTACGCCTCGGTCAACGCGTGGATGCGATCCGCCCCGGCGGGCTCCATCTCCTCCAAGGGGAGGCCCTCCAGGACGTTGAGCGTCATCAGCGCGGCGATCCCCTGACCGTTGGGGGGAATTTCGAACAGTCGCGTGCCCCGGTACTCCGTCGAGATGGGCTCGACCCACTCTCCCCGATGCTCCGCCAGGTCCTCCGCCTCCAGCAGGCCCCCCTGCTCGCGGCTGGCCCGCACGATCTCCTCGGCGATGGGGCCGGTGTAAAAGGCGTCGCGCCCCCCTTCCGCGATTCGGCGCAGGGAGCGGGCCAGTTCCGGCTGCCGGTGGACGGTGCCCGCCCGGGGCGCCTCGCCTTGGACCAGCAACGCCCGCCGCGAATCCTCGTACTGGGCCAGATCGCCCTCGTTGAGCTTCCAGAAGCGGGCCACCACCGGGGTCACTGCGTAGCCCTCCTCGGCGAATTCGATGGCCGGCTGGAGCAGCTCCTCCAGCCCCATGGTGCCGAACCGCTCCAGCGCCATGCTCCACCCGTCGATGGCACCCGGCACCGTTACGGCCAAGCCCCCGCGGGCGGGCAC